>JBOGZM010000343.1:0-6259 GCA_050697255.1 Solirubrobacterales bacterium | reverse complement strand
GGCTCCGTCCGTCGGCTTCTCGACACCGGTCGCCTCGGCCACCGCGCCGCGACCGTTCTTCAGCGGCTCTTCGGAGATGACCTGCCCACGCGGATTGTCGGGATCGCTCAAGCTGCCTCCGCCTGGGAGTCTCCCACAGTATTCCCGGATGCGGAATGCTCATCCATCACCGACCGATCGGACTGCGAGGCGCCCAGTCCGAATGCCCGAGCGATCATCAATACCTGTTGGTCGACACACAGCTGTTGCAGGTGGGCCTGGATCCGTGACGAGCAACAAACCGTTGCTTCTATGTGCCGGCAAAGGAGCGTGGCTCAGGAAAATCGATGCTGCATCTGAGGCTCACGCCGGCCCGCAAGGGACAGGTCGCGCGGACTCGGAACGCCGAGGACTACGGCGATCTGACGGCAGAGGCGCCCCGGAGGTAATGGAGCCAGCGGGATTCGAACCCGCGACCTCCCGGATGCAAACCGGACGCTCTCCCAGCTGAGCTATGGCCCCGTCGGACTGATTCTAGGCAGGCGCCTCCCAACGTACCCTGCGGCCCCCCGGGGTTCACTTCCCGCCCGACAGGGCCGGCGGCCTGTTCATACGTCCGCAATTAGCGCACTAAACCGCGCGTGTGCGACGCCGGCTCCGGGGCACCGGCCGGGGGCGAGGTTATATTGGCCGCCGTGCCAAGGGGGCACCCCGGACGCCCAGGCGCACCGGGCAACGCATGGAAGCGAGGACGACGGACGCGTCTGTGGAGGCTCCTGTCCTGTCTGGCCCGGTGACACATCTCGCATGCGTCGGAGGCGCCGCGCTGCGATGCCTTGCCCTTGCGTCGGTGGCACTGGGGGCGTTATTCGCGGCCGCCCCGCCCGCCGGTGCCGCGATTGCCGACTTCAGCTGGTCCCCCGATCCTCCGATCGTGCGGCAACAGGCGACCTTCACGGCGGTCGAGGACCCGGCCATCACGGCGTACCGGTGGGACCTGGACGGAAACGGCACCTACGACGACCCCGCGGACGCGAGTGGGCCGCAGGTGCCACGCACCTTCCAGAACGTGAGGGTTTACGAGATCGGCCTCGTCACCGTGGACGTCGACGGGAACCTGACCCAGACGAGGAAGCAGGTGACCGTCGTCGCGCCGAACCCGGAGCCGAACCAGCCACCCGACGCGTCGTTCGTCTTCTTCCCGGCCGGCCCGGTCACGGGTGAGCCGATCACCTTCGTTTCCACGTCCACGGACCCGGACTCGCCGGTCCCCGTGTCCGCCATGAGCTGGGACCTGAACGGGGATGACGTGTTCGACGACGCGGAAGGGCCGAGCGCAACGACCTCCTACCCCGTGCCGGGCACGTACACGATCTCGCTTCGCATCACGACGAATGCGACCGACGTCGCGACCCTGGTGCTCAACGTGGGCTCGCCGGGGGCGCCCGGGACCAGCGTCGGCCAGCGGGGGCTGTCCCTCCTGAGCCCCTTCCCGATCGTGCGCATTGCCGGACGCATCTCACGCCGGGGAGCCCGGATCCGCCGCCTCACGATCAACGCGCCACCGGGGACCGGGGTGAAGGTGCGCTGCAACGGCCGCGGGTGCCCGTTCAAGCGCGTGCTGCGGACGGTCTCCTCGCGGGTGATCGCCGGGCGCGGGCTGCCCCCGACGAGGCTGCTGCGAATCCGGCGGCTCAAGGGTCGGCTGCTGCGTCCGGGAGTCACGCTGCGGCTGTTCGTGACCCGCCCGGACGCCGTCGGCAAGTACACCCGGTTCCGGATCCGCCGCGGCAAGCCACCGCTGCGCAGCGACATGTGCGTGGTGCCCGGGAGCGGCCGCCCCCTCACCTGCCCGTCCCGGGGATCGACCGAGAGCTCCCGGTGACGGCGCTCCCGCGCCGGCCGCCGGGCTCGCAACTGCCACCTTGATCAACTCGGACTGACCGGCGCCGGCGGCCGACGTAGGTGCGGCCAAAAACGCCGACAGAGGGTCAAGGGCGCTCGGATTTCTGTCGATGCATCGCGCGGAGCGAATGCGTTGTCGTGCGGGAACATCACGGAGGGTCCTCCGCGGCTTCACGGTGCTTGCTACCGGGGCCGTCCTCGCGCTGCCCGCGCCGGCGGCAGCGGACCACGTCTACGACTCCAAGTTCAGGGTGAGGCGATGAGCGCCCGGGCTGTCGATACCCAGGTCTTCAGGAACGGTAAGCCGGCCAAGCTGCTGCTCGCGGCGACGATCGCAGGGCTGTCGCTGCACGCCGCGTATGCGCTCTTCGCCGCCAACCCCGCCAGCGGGCCGGGGCAGCTTGCCGCGAGCTGGACCTTCTACGCTCTCGCGCTGCTCGCCGTGGGCGCCAGCGTGGCCCGCTCGGGACTGGTCCACGACGAGCGCCCGGCCTGGATTGCGACCAGCGTCGCGTTCGGCGCCTGGTTCATCGGCTCCGTCTACTACGCAAGCGGCGGCAGCGCCGAGGCCAGTCTCTACGCCTTCTCCACGGTCGACGTGGTGCTGGCCCCGTTCGCGGGTGCGGCCGTGTTCGCGCTCGCGATGCTGGTGCGGTCCCGGGTGAAGCCCTTCCAGCCCACCATCCTGCTCGACGGGATGATCGTGTCGCTGGCCGCCGGTGCGCTGACCGCTGTCGTGATGTACGTGGTCGTCCTCCGTGGCAGGGAAGCCAGCGCCGCGGTGCTCGCTCTGAAGCTCGCGTATCCGCTCTGCGCAGCGATGCTGCTGGCGTTCTCGATCTGGGTCATCGCGCTGATCGGTTGGAAGCCGAACCGCATGTGGATCGCGAGTGCGATCGGGCTCGGGCTCGCCACCGTGGCGTCGGGCGCCTTCGTCGTGGAGACCGTGCACGGCGACTACGCAGCCGGCTCGGTGCTCGACTCTCTGTGGCTCGGCGCGGGCCTGCTGCTCGTATACGCGGCTTGGCAGCCCCACGACGACGCGCTGCCGGTCAGGCTGGAGGGCTCCCGGCGGCTGAACGCGACCTCCATCGCGGCCGCGATGGCCCTCGGCGTGCTGGTCGTGGGCCAGTTCTCCTCGGTCGGATTCGCCGCCGTGACACTCGCCGCCGCGACGCTGGTGGCCCTGATCGCGCGTGCCGCCGTGTCCTTCAAGGAATCGCTGCAGATGTTCGCCGACGCGCGGATCGAGGCCCAGACCGACTCTCTCACGAGCCTCGGCAACCGCCGCAAGCTGATGACGGACCTGCGTCGCGAGCTACAGCTCGCAAGCGTCGCGTCCCCGCGGGTGCTCGTGCTGTTCGACCTCGACGGGTTCAAGCGCTACAACGACACCTACGGCCATCCGGCGGGGGACGTCCTCCTGGCGCGGCTGGGAGCGAACCTCGGCCGTGCGATGAAGCCCTACGGCGGTGCCTACCGGATCGGCGGCGACGAGTTCTGCGTGCTCGTGATGACGGGCGCCTCGAGCGCCAAGACGATCATCGCGCTGGCCGCCGCGGCGCTGTCCGAGCAGGGCGAGGGCTTCGCGATCAAGGCTTCCCACGGCGCCGTGATCCTGCCGCACGAGGCGCGGGACGCAACGCTCGCGCTGAAGCTCGCCGACCAGCGCATGTACGCGCACAAGGAGGACCGGCGCTCCTCGGCCACCCGCCAGACGCGCGACATCCTGCTCCAGGTCCTGCAGGAGCGCGAACCCGACCTCGGCGACCACCTGAAGGGTGTCGCGCAACTCGCGATGGGCGTCGGCACACGGCTGTCGCTGCTGGCGGAGGAGCTGGACGAGGTGGTCCGCACGGCGGAGCTGCACGACGTCGGCAAGATGGCGATCCCGGACGAGATCCTGCACAAGCCGGGGCCGCTGACCGATGCCGAGTGGTCGTTCGTGCGCCAGCACACGCTCATCGGCGAGCGCATCCTGAGCGCCGCGCCCGCGCTGCTCCCGGTCGCGCAACTGGTGCGCTCGAGCCATGAGCACTGGGACGGGTCGGGCTACCCCGACGGCCTGGCCGGCGAGGCGATCCCGCTTGGCGCCCGGATCGTGGCCGTGTGCGACGCCTTCGACGCGATGACGACCAGCCGGCCCTACCGGGACGCGATGAGCATCGAGGACGCGCTGGCGGAGATCCGCGCGTGCGCGGGGACTCAGTTCGACCCGGCGGTGGTGGACGCGTTCTGCGATGAGATCGCCTCGCTTCCGCATAGATACGGCGATCGATTTCGAGTTCTCCCGACACTTCGGGAGATCGACCAAGGATGAACGGGGGCGAATTGAGAAGTCGTCGGTTGCGCCGACCGCACCTAGTTGTGGCCCTCGCCAGTGGCGCCAGACGGCGCGCGCACCCGTGAAGCCCGCTTGCGACGCGGTCCCGGGGAGCCGGTCCCGCAGGCGCCGTAGGCCTCGCGCCCGGCGCCGTGGCGCCTCGCGTCGCGGGTGGCCGACGCGGCATCAAGGGCGTTCCCCCATCGACTTGAACCCGCGGTCGAGCAGCTTTTGCGCCTGGCTGGCGGGGTCGTAGGAGCGCAGCAGCACCACGCCCAGCTCGACGTCGCCGCGCCGGGCGGTGGTGACGATCGAGCGGCCGGCGCGCCGGGTGTAGCCGGTCTTGAGGCCCGTCACGCCGCCGTATCCCTGGCGGATCAGCGGGTTGTTGTTGTACAGGAACAGGCGCCCGCCCTCGATGGGGAACTTGAGGATCGCGCGCTTGCGGCGGGCGATCCGCCTGATGCGACGCAGATGCAGGTCGGCGCGCGCCAGAGACGCGAGGTCGGCGGCGCACGAGTGGTTGTTCTCGTCCTTCAGCCCGTGCGGACTCGAGAACCGGGTGCAGTCCAGCCCCAGCTCCGCCGCGCGCTCGTTCATCAGCCGCACGAACGCGGGGACGGTGCCGGCGCTGTGCTGCGCCAGCGCCACCGCGGCGTCGTTGCCCGACACCAGCAGCAGGCCGTTCAGAAGCGCCTCGAGCTGGACCCTCTTGCGGCGGGGGAGCACGCCGATCGCCGACCCGGGCGTGCGCCTCGCGCGGCGGGTGATGCGCACGCGCTCGTGCGGATCCTCACGCTCGACGATCAGCAGCGCCGTCATCATCTTCGTGAGGCTTGCGATCGGCAGCCGGCGATCGGGATTCCGGCGCCAGAGCACCCGTCCCGTGCCCACGTCGAAGAGCAGGCCTGCGCGTGGCTTGCGCACGAAGCGCAGCCGCACGACGTCATCGCCGGACAGGTCCACGCGGAAGCGCGATGCGCGCTGGCGCGACGCCGCCGCCGGTGGCGTGCGCGCCTCGTCCAGTAGCCGCGGCGGGTCGGGATCGGGCGCCCGCTGCGCACGGGGGCCGTCGCCCGAGCGGTCCTCCTCGCCGGATCCCGAGTCGAGCGCCGCAAAGCCCGCCCACAGCAGCACACCCAGAACCACCGCGACCGGCAGCAGCCGCAGCGGCGAACGCCGGCGGCGCCTGCCTCCCTGTAGTAGCGGCGGCCTGTCGTTGGGTCTGCGTTCAGTCGTCATCCGGAGGCGTGCCGAGCAGCCCGCCGATCAGCGGGATCGCGATCACGATGATGAAGAACAGGGCCAGGCCGGTGAGCACGTCGAAGCCCGAGCGGGAGATGACCTCGATCGTCATCCCGGCGAAGAGCACCAGGAACCCGAGGACCACCACGAGCACCGCCGCCTGCACTCAGCATCCGCCCTAGTAGACCGGATACTTCGGTCGGTCGTAGTGGGTGCTGCGCCGGTGCGCAAACAGCTTGATCGCCGCGAGGCCGAACAGGAAGCCCCCGATGTGGGCCCAGTACGCGACGCCGCCGCCGCCCTCGATGTCGGGAGTGGCGAGCTGGCCGACGGCCGGCAGGAACTGGGTGAAGATCCACAGACCCAGCAGGACCAGCGCCGGCACCTCGATGAAGAAGATGAAGAAGAAAAAGAAGAGCGTCAGCACCCGCGCGCGCGGATACAGCAGCGCATATCCGCCCAGCACCGCCGCAATCGCGCCGCTGGCCCCGACCAGCGGGACGGTCGCGTCGGGATCGATCGCGACCTGGGCGAGCGCTGCGGCCACCCCCCGAGCAGGTAGAAGATCACGTAGCGGAGGCGTCCCATCGCGTCTTCCACGTTGTTGCCGAAGATCCACAGGAAGATCATGTTGCCGGCGATGTGCAGCCACCCCCCGTGCATGAACATCGACGTCAGGACCGTCAGGAACGCGGGCGGTTGGCCGAGGTCCTCGATGGGGACGCCGACCTGCTGGGCCTCGCGGTACTCGGGGGTCCCCTCGCAGATCAGGACCTCCGAGCCGGATGTGGTGGCCTGAGGCGGCAC
>JBOGZM010000342.1:0-7779 GCA_050697255.1 Solirubrobacterales bacterium | reverse complement strand
GCGCTCAGATCGCCCTTGCCCGTCCGAAGATGCCCTGCGGCCTGACGATCAGGACGACGATCAGCACCGCAAACCCGATCGTCACCTTCCAGCGCGGCTCGATCACGAGCGTCGACCACTCGATCACGAGCCCGAGCACGATCCCGCCCGCCAGCGCTCCGAACGCGTCGCCGATGCCGCCCAGGATCACGGCCGCAAAGATGGGCAGCAGCAGCTCGAAGCCCATCTGGGGCTTCACGCTCGTGACCGCGCCCGCCAGGACGCCCGCCAGGCCTGCGAGCCCGCCGGCGAAGATCCACGTGTAGAGGACGACCCGGGAGGTGTCCACACCCGCCGTCTCGGCGAGGTCGAAGTTGTCCGACAGCGCCCTCATGCGCTTGCCGAGCAGCGTGTATTTCAGCATCAGGCCGATCGACAGCAGGGTCGTGAAGCCGACCACGATCACGATCAGGTCCGTGCGCCCGATGCGCAGCCCGAGGAATTCGACGGTATCGGTCACGTTCACCTCCAGCGACCGGATCTCCGTGCCCCAGATGAACTGGATCGTGTTCTGGATCAGGAACGCGAGGCCGATGGCCATCAGCAGGAGCTGGAGCAGCCCCGCCTTGCGCGCCCGCATCGGGCCCCACATGATCCGCTCGAAGGCGACGCCGAGCGCGGCGGTCGCGACGATCCCGAACAGGATCCCGAGCACCAGCGGCGCTCCCCAGGTGACGTTCACGAGGAAGGCCATGTAGGCCCCGAAGGTCAGGAACTCGCCGTGCGCGAAGTTGACCAGCTTCAAGATTCCGTAGACAAGCGTGAGCCCGACCGCGCCGAGCGCGTACACCGAGCCCAGCGACAGGCCGTTCAGGCCCGTCTGGGCGACCTCGTGCACGCCGTGCGCGACGATCAGCGCCACCACGATCAACCCGATCACCGCCGCCGCCGCCGACTCGGGATGGAACCGCGCCCACCTCACGGCGGGCAGCTCACGAAGCCGTTCGCGCAGTGGAAGATGTGCTGCGGACGGAACCGATCGCGCTTCCATTGGCGGCAGTATGCCCGCTTTTGGCCGGTCATTCCGCCGGAACGGCGGCCTTGCGCGTTAGCCGAAGAAGGTGCTCGCGATCTTCAGGTAGTGGAGGTCCACCTCCTTGACGCCCTCGACCTGCGACAGCGGCACGCTCGTCATTTCGTCACCGCGCAGCGCCGCCATGTGGCCGAAGCTCCCTTCGATGGCCAGCTCGGTCGCCTTGATGCCGTAGCGCGTCGCGAGCACGCGGTCGGTGGCGGTCGGCGTCCCACCGCGCTGCACGTGGCCGAGCGTCGTGACCCTCGTCTCGAACCCGGTGTGCTGCTCGATCTCCCGGGCCAGCGCCAGCCCGATGCCGCCCAGACGCGGGTACCCGTACTGGTCGGTCTCCGCCGAGGCCCGCACCTGGCGCTTCTCGCCCGAGGCGAACGCCAGCTCGGCGCCCTCGGCCACCACCACGATCGAGAAGTCCTTGCCGCGCCGGTGGCGCGCGTTGATCGCGCCCGCGATCTCCTCCACCGTCAGCTCCAGCTCCGGGATCACGATCGCGTCGGCGCCCCCGGCGATGCCGCTGAAGACGGCGATCCAGCCCGTGTTGCGGCCCATCACCTCGACCACCATCACCCGGTCGTGCGATTGCGCGGTCGTGTGGAGGCGGTCGATCGCGTCGGTGGCGACCTGCACGGCGGTGTCGAAGCCGAACGTGTAGTCCGTGCAGGGGACGTCGTTGTCGATGGTCTTCGGCACGCCGACCAGCGGCACCCCGTGCTCCTCGTGGAGCCGGCGCGTGATGCCCATCGTGTGCTCGCCGCCGATTGCCACGACGGCGTCGAAGCCGTCCTGCTGCACAGTCCCGACCACGCGCTGCACCCCGTCCTCGTGCCGGAAGGGGTCGTAGCTGGAGGTGGACAGGATCGTGCCGCCGAGGGGCAGGATCCCCGACACCGCGCGGATGTCGAGGGAGACGTAGCTGCGCTCGGCGAGGCCGGCGTAGCCCCGCCACAGGCCGATGACCTCATGGCCCTCGGCCAGCGCCCTGCGGGTCACGGCCCGGATCACCGCGTTCAGGCCGGGACAGTCGCCGCCGGCGGTCAGGACACCGATTTTCACGGGGGCAATATAGGTTGGGCGGCCCGCGAAAGCAGGTCGCACGAGACTTTAGGTGGCGCACGACGCGGCGTTGTCGACCTGGACGACGGGTGGTGAGGTCCGCCATCTGGAGGCGGGGCGGAGCGGAGGGGCGCCGTTACAATCCGCCGCCCCCGGTCGCCATGGCCTTGTCGAGCGCGTTCCCGAAAATCCTGCTGGCCGCCGCCTGCGCCGTGACGCTCGTGGGCGCGAGCGGCTGCGGCGAGGAGCAGAGCCGCGGTGGCACCGTCCCCGGCGACACGCTCACGGTCTTCTCCAGCCTGCCGCTGCAGGGGTCGCGCGCGGAGCAGTCGAGGAGCATCGTCAACGCCCAGAAGCTGGCGCTGCGCGACTCCGGCGGCCGGGTGGGGGACTTCAAGGTCAACTACGCATCGGCGGACGACTCCACGGCGGGCGGCGACAGGGTCGGCTGGGATCCCGACAAGACCGCGGAGAATGCGCGCAAGGCGGTCGAGAACACGCGCACGATCGCGTACATCGGCGAGCTGGACTCCGGCGCGACGGCGATCTCGCTCCCGATCACCAACGAGGCCGGGTTCGCCCAGGTCAGCTCGGGCTCCACGGCGGTGGGGCTGACGAAGTTCCTGCCCGGGGCGGAGAAGGGCGAGCCGGACAAGTTCTACCCCTCCGGGACGCGCACCTTCGCCCGCGTCGTCCCGGCCGACGACGTGCAGGCGTCCGCGGCCGCCGGGTGGACGCGCAGCCTCGGCGCCCGGCGGGTGTTCCTGCTCGGGGACAAGAGCCTCGAGGGCGACGGGCTCGTCGAGCTGTACCGCGCGGTGGCGCCGGAGGTGGGCCTGCGCATCGTGGGCGCCGACCGCATGGACCCGCGCTCGGACGAGTACCGCGACCTCGCCCGCGACGTGGCCCGGACGCGCCCGGACGCGATCTACTTCGGTGGCGCGGAGACCAGCAACGCGCTGCGGCTCTGGCGCGACCTCGACGAGGCCCTGCCGGAAGCGCTGCTGATCGGCTCTCACCAACTGCTCGTGCCGGCGTTCTACGAGCGGCTCGGAGGTGCCGAGTCGCGCACGTACATAACGTCGGTCGCACAGCACCCCAGCCAGCTGCCGCCGAGCGGGCGCCGCTTCGTGCGCGATTACACGCGCGAGTTCGGCGAGCGGCCGGACCCCCTCGCGGCCTACGGCTACGCCGCGATGTCGATGGTGCTCGACGCGCTCGACCGGGCCGCCGACCAGGCCGCCGAGCGCGAGCGCGTGGTCGAGGAGGTGCTCGACACCACCGACCTCGACAGCGTCATCGGCCGCTTCTCGATCGACGACAACGGCGACACGTCGCTGGAGCGGATCGCCGGCTACCGCGTTCGGAACGGGCGGCTGGTGTTCGCCGCGCCGCTGCGCGGGCGTATCGGGGGCAGCTAGGCGCCGGCCGAGGCCTTCACGGCTGCGGGCGCGGTCGTCTTGAGCATCGGGGTCGAGCGTGAGATGCCGGCGCGACGCGCCTCATCGGCGACCGCCTGCGCGACTGCCTCCGCGACGCGGCGATCGAAGACGCTGGGGATGATGTAGTCCTCCGACAGCTCCGAAGGAGAGATCACCTCGGCGATCCCGTAGGCGGCCGCGAGCTTCATCTCCTCGGTGATCGACGCCGCGCGGGCGTCGAGCGCCCCGCGGAACAGGCCCGGGAAGCAGAGGACGTTGTTGATCTGGTTCGGATAGTCCGAGCGCCCCGTCGCCACGATGCGCGCGTACTGGGCCGCCTCCTCGGGCATCACCTCGGGCTCGGGGTTGGCCATCGCGAAGACCATCGCGTCGTCGTTCATGCGCTCCAGGTCGTGCGCCTCGATCACGCCCGGGCCCGAGACGCCGATGAACAGGTCCGCTCCGTCGACGACCTCGCCCGGGCCGCCGGGGCGGCACTCCGAGTTCGTCTGCTCCGCATACCAGCGCTTGAGCGGGTGCATCTCGTCCCAGTCGTCGCGGCCGACGTAGATCGCGCCGTGCGTGTCGCAGCCGATGATCTCCCGCACGCCGACCTGGAGAAGCATCCGGGTGACCGCGATCCCGGCCGCCCCGAGACCGACCATTGCCACGCGCAGGTCCTCGAGGCGCTTGCCGGTGATCTTCAGGCCGTTGAAGAGGGCCGCCATCACGACCACCGCGGTTCCGTGCTGGTCGTCGTGGAAGACGGGGATGTCCAGGTCCTCCTTCAGGCGGTCCTCGATCTCGAAGCAGCGCGGAGATGAGATGTCCTCGAGGTTGATGCCGCCGAAGCCGGGGGCGATCGCCTTCACCGTCGCGACGATCTCGTCGGGGTCCTTGGTGTCGAGGCAGATCGGGAACGCATCGACGCCGCCGAACTCCTTCAGCAGCATCGCCTTGCCCTCCATCACGGGCATCGCGGCCCGCGGGCCGATGTCGCCCAGCCCGAGCACGGCCGAGCCGTCGGAGACGACCGCCACGTAGTTGCGCTTGAGCGTGTAGCGGAAGGCCAGCTCGGGGTCGTCCTGAATCGCGCGGCAGATGCGCGCGACGCCCGGCGTGTACGCCATCGAGAGGTCGTCGCGGTTCTTCAGGGGGTGCTTGTTGAGCTGCTCGATCTTGCCACCCTCGTGCATGTTGAACGTGCGGTCGGTGACGTCGATCAGGGCGACGCCCTCCACGTCGCGAACCGCGGCCAGGATCTGATCCCAGTGCGCCTGGCTGCGCGCATCGACGGTGATGTCGCGCACGAGCTTGCCGCTCTCAGCCTTCACGATGTCGATGGCGCCCACCGAACCGCCGGCCTCACCGATCGCCGAGGTGACGTCGCCGAGCATGCCGGGCTCGTTCTCAAGCTCTATGCGCAGCGTCAGGCTGTATGACGCGCTCGGTGTGACTGCCACAGGCCCCTGTCTTGGACGGCGTCGGAGGCGACTTCGCGCCTTCTTCGTGATTGCAGGGGTAATCATACTTTCGAAGGTTCGACGTCCGGCGCCGGACTCCCCCGGCGGCCGGGGCGTGCCGGGGGGATTCCTATGATCCGGTCATGGCCGACGGCGAGCTTTTCCTGATCGACGGCAACAGCCTCGCCTACCGGGCGTTCTTCGCGTTGCCGGAGACGATCGCGACCTCGCGGGGCGAGCCCACGAACGCGATCTTCGGCTTCGCCAGCATGCTCGTGAAGATCCTGACCGAACACGGGCCCAAGGCCACGATCGTCGTCTGGGACGCGGGCATGTCGGGCCGCGAGCAGGAGTACGAGCCCTACAAGGCCGAGCGCAAGCCGCGCCCGGACCTGCTGCGCGAGCAGTGGCCGCATCTGGAGCCGCTGGTGGAGGCATTCGGCTACGAGAACGTGCGCGTCGAGGGCTACGAGGCCGACGACGTGATCGCGAGCCTCGCCGAGCAGGCCAAGCAAGCGGGGATCCCGGTGATGATCGTGACCGGGGACCGCGACGCGTACCAACTCGCCGAGAACAGCAGCGTGCGGATCATGACCACGTCGCGCGGGATCACCGACACCCGCGTATACGACCGCGAGGGCGTCGTCGAGCGCTACGGCATCCCGCCGGAGCTGGTGACCGACTTCATCGGGCTGAAGGGCGACACGTCCGACAACATCCCCGGGGTGCCCGGCATCGGTGACAAGACCGCCGCGCAGCTGCTCCAGCAGTACGGGTCGCTCGACAACGTGCTGGAGCACATCGACGAGATCTCGGGCGACAAGCGGCGTCAGAACCTGCGCGAGAACGCGGACCTGGCCCGCATCTCGAAGAGCCTTGCGACGCTCCATCGGGGGATCGACGCGGGCGTCGACGTGGGGGAGATCGTGGGCCGCGCACCCGACCGGTCCAGGCTGCGGGAGGTCTTCAACCGCTTCGAGCTGCGCGACCCGCTGCGCCGGCTGGAGGAAGCGCTGGGAGAGACCGAGGCCGCGCCCCGGGCGACCGGCGAGCGGCGGATCGAGGCAGTGGTTCGCGAGACGCTGCCCGCCGGCATCGGTGAGCTGGGCGACGAGGCGGCGCTGGTGGTGATGCGGGAGGGCGACACGCTGCGGTGGGCGGCGCACGACGGCCGAGAGCAGGTGCTCGCCGGCGAGGCCGCGACGCTCGCGGAGCTGCTGGAGGCCTGGGGGCCACGGGGCCTGGTTGCGCACGACTGGAAGACCCTGCGCCGCGACGCCGGCGACGGCGAGGCGGCGGGCCGTGAGGTCCGCCTCTCGAACGACACGATGGTGGCCGCCTACCTGATCGACCCCGCGCGCCGGCGCTACCCGCTGGACGAGCTGCTCGATCAGGCCGGCATCGAGCCGGTGGTCGAGGAAGGCGAAGAGGCCGCCCGCACCGCGGTCGGCGTGCACGCGCTGTCCGGGGATGAGCAGGAGGAGATCGATCGCCTCGAGCTGCGCCCGCTGCTGGAGGACATCGAGTTGCCGCTGGTCGACGTCCTCTACCGGCTCGAGCTCCAGGGCGTAAGGCTCGACACCTACCGGCTGGGCGAGACCGCCGCGCGGGTGTCGGAGGAGATCGAGGAGCTCGAGCACAAGATCCATGAGCTGGCCGGCGAGGAGTTCACGATCGGATCCCCGCAGCAGCTGTCGCGCATCCTGTTCGAGAAGCTCGAGCTGTCGCGCAAGCGGCGCGGCAAGACCGGCTTCTCGACCGACGCGCGCGTGCTGCGCGCGATCCGCGCGGAGCACCCGCTCGTCGAGAAGGTCGAGCGCTGGCGCGAGCTGACCAAGCTGCGGAGCACCTATCTCGACGAGCTGCCCGCGCTGATCGACGAACGCACCGGCAGGCTGCACACGACCTTCAACCAGACCGCGACCACCACGGGGCGGCTGTCGAGCACGAACCCGAACCTCCAGAACATCCCGATCCGCACTCCCCTCGGACAGCAGATCCGCAGCTGCTTCATCGCCGAGGAGGGGGCGCGGCTGATATCCGCCGACTACTCGCAGGTGGAGCTGCGGATCCTCGCCCATGTGGCCCGCGAGGAGGTGCTGAAGTCGATCTTCGAGCGCGGCGAGGACGTGCATGCCGCGACCGCCGCCGAGGTGCTGAAGCTCGAACCTGGGGGCATCGGCCCCGGCGAGCGCTCGCGCGCCAAGGCCGTCAACTTCGGCATCGTGTACGGCCTCAGCGCGCATGGCCTCTCGGAGCAGCTCTCGATCCCGCACGAGGAGGCGGCGGAGTACATCGAGCGCTACATGAGCCGCTTCCCGGCGGTACAGGCCTTCATCGACCGCACGATCGCCGAGGCGACGGACCGGGGGTACGTGCAGACTCTGTTCGGCCGCCGCCGCCAGATCCCCGAGCTGCGCTCCCGCAAGTGGCAGACGCGCTCACAGGGAGAGCGGCTGACGGTGAACACCATCATCCAGGGCACCGCCGCCGACATCATCAAGATCGCGATGGTTCGCTGCGACGCGGCACTGCGCGAGGCCGGGCTCGGGACGCGGCTGGTGCTCACTATCCACGACGAGCTGCTGTTCGAGGGGCCGCTGGAGGAGATGGAGCAGGCGACCGCGCTCGTGAAGCACGAGATGGAGGGTGCCTGCGAGCTGGACCCGCCGCTGGTGGTGGACGTCGGGGTGGGAGAGAACTGGCTGGCGGCCAAGTAGTGCCAGCTCACCGCGTCGGTCCTGATCGACCGGGTCGGGATGCTCGGCCC
>JBOGZM010000341.1:0-4204 GCA_050697255.1 Solirubrobacterales bacterium | reverse complement strand
CGCTGTGCGTGGGACGCGTACAGACGCTCGAGATCCTCCTCGCGCATCATCGCTCCACCGAGAGAGTCAGGAATCCGGCCTGTCGTTCGTATAAGTCGTTGATGGCACCCCGCGAAGACCACCGGCTTCCGGACGACCTGTACGACGTCGCCGCGCGCCTGCGCCAGGAAAGGGCGGAGGCGACCCCGCTGGAGCTCGACCGGATGAAGCTGCTGGCGATGAAGCGGGCGGCAGGCCCCGCTTCGGGGCCGCGGGCACGGAAGGGCTTCGTGAGGTCGCGCTTGGTCAGCCCAGTTCTTGCCGCGGCGCTGCTGATCGGCGGCGTGGCCGCCCTGGCCGGCAGCACGGGCGGCCCGCCCATATCGCTTGGCGGCTCGAACGCAAGCAGCGTGAACTCGCAGTACTGCCCGGCCTCGTCCCCGGGCGCCGGCAAGGAGAAGAAGCAGCCGGGCGGGAACAAGTGCGGCCAGGCCCCGTAACGCCTCATCGACTCGACAGGTAGAACGGCGGGGCTCCCCGGAGCAACGCTCTACCCCGCCTCACCCACACTTCCCGGTCCGGTGTCCTGAAACGGCGCGCGGCATCCTGGGCCTCCGGGTCCAGGGGGTTGAGCCGCAGAGCCCGGATCGCCTCGGGTCGCGGGTCGAGCCCGGCCGCGGCGCGCGCCCGAGCCAACCCGTAGTGGTAGACCCAGTTGTCAGGGTCGCGATCGATGGCCCGCTCGAGGTCGCGCAGGCCCTCGCTCTCGGATCCGGCGCGCAACAGGCAGTACGCGCGGATCTCGTACGGCTCCGGGCGTATCGGCAGGGCTGAGATCGACGAGTCCGCGGCATCGATGGCCGCGGCGCAATCGCCCCGCCCGAAGGCGCTCGCGCTCTCCTCCAGGCGTTCGTCGGAGATCAGCACCAGGCCGGGCACGACAGCCGCGGCGAGACACGCGACGATCCCCACCGGCCGCAGGATCGCTCCGGGCCGGGCGATCGTGGACGGCCAGTCGCTGGGCGCCGCCAGCGCCGCCCCTCCGAGCGCAAAGACCCACAGCGTGACCGCCGGCATCTCCCAGTCCCAATCGACCCCGGCATGCACCGCCCAGGCAATCCCGGCGCACAGCACAGCGGCGTAGATGGAGCGGTTCGGGCCGCGCGCCCTGGCCGCGAGCCCGACCAGGATCGTGATCACCACCGCCCCGAGCAGGATGAGACCCACGAGCCCCAGCTCGGCGAGCGACTCCACGTACAGCGAGTGCGCGTCGCGCACGCTCAGTGGAATCGGCCGGTCGCGCGCCCACACGGTCTGATACGTCCCGGCCCCCTCGCCGGCGAGCGGCTCGTCCGCAAACGTGTCGAGCGCCACGTCCCACTGGTCGATGCGCCCGTTGTTGGAGAAATCGGTGAGCCGCGTGCGCAGGTCGCCGGGTTCCCCCCCGGACCCGCCCTGCTCGACGAAGCGGTCGTACTGGTCCGCGGCGTACCCCGGAGCACCGACCGCGATCAGCACGGCCACCGCGATTACGGCCCCCCCGATGGGCACCACCCGACGTGCACCCGCGGGAACCCAATCGAGGCTGAGACGGTTGTCCAGCCTCAGCAGAAGGGCGCGCACCACGGCCGCGCCCGCCGCGCAGAGGGCCACGGCCAGCGCGACTTCATGGCCCTGGTCCACGGCAGCCGGGCGAATCGGGTTCTCGGTCGCCAGCAGATCGGCGTCATAGGCCACCACGACCGCGATCGCGGCGGCCGGCCCGGTGGCGATCAGGCCGCTGAACAGGGCCCGGGGCCGCGCGACCGCGACATAGATCGCAAGGCCCACGATCCCCGCCCCGATCGCACCCCGCGAGAACGTGAAGAACAGCGTCGTCACGAGCACGGGTACGGCCGTGGCGCCGAGCACCCGCGCGGCGGCGGGCTCGGAGCGGCTGCACGCAAGATGGAAACACAGGATCGTGCCCACGGAGGCCAGCAGCCCCAGCGCGTTCCAGTACGTCAGCGGGTAGCTCAGCCGGTCGTCCGCGATCGTCTCGGAGATCGGCCACACCTCGGGCAGCACCCTCGTCACGAGCCCGCACACGCACACGACCACGACTCCGAGCGCCAGCCCCCGCACCATCCAGCGCAGGAACGTGGCCGTGCGTGACAGCGAGCCGAACAGCAGCAGCGCCAGCAGGTAGAGCAACGCCAGGTTGAACTCGAGCAGCGCGCGGGCCGGCGCGTCCGACCACAGGGCGGACAGCAGGGCCCAGAGCGCGTACAGGCCCAGACCGCCGGCGGCCACCGCCAGCGACTTGCTAAAGCCGGCGAACGGCGCCTCGGCAAAGGCGATCCGCAGGGCCAGGGCTGCCGCCAGCACCAGCGCCGCAAACGCCTGCGTGTTCGGGAAGAACCCGCCGCCGTTGAAGCTGAGATAGATCGTGAGCCCGCCGGGGAGCAGCAGCAGGGCCCAGCTCGCGAGGCGGCCGGCGGGGTTCATGAGGCGGTCAGTATGAAGCGGTCGCGGCGATCACAGGATGCCGCTTCTGGAATTGCAGGTGGGCGCCGCGGAGGGTAGTGTCTAGCGCCCTCGCAGCGAGCAGGAATCGCTCCCGACTTGGCTGGATTCGACACCAGAGATGAGGCTCAGCAGACCGCGCCTCCGGCGAGCGGGCCTGCTCTGGGCTCCCAGAATGCCCCGCCGCCCGAGGGCCGTGTCTCCGCGCTCGACTCGGAGTTGAAGCAGGTCATGGATGCGGCCGTGGCCCGGGTTGCGCAGATCGAGACGACCGCTGTCGTCGAGGCTCGCGAGATGCTCGTACGATCCGAGCACGAAGCGCGTGAGGCCTTCGGCTCCACACTGGAGCGGTCCGCTGCGCTCGTGGCCAAGCTCGAGGCCCTCGTGGGCGCCGTGGACGAGATGAGCTCGGGGCTGCGGGCCGAGGTCGAGGACGTGACCGAGTCGCTTCGGGCGATGCAGGACGGACTCCGCGAGTGGCCGGAGCGGGAGGACGGGCCGCCTTCCGATGCCGAGCCCGAGCGTGCTGAGGTCCAGCCGCCGCTCCCCGCCGCAGCGGAGCCGTCACCCGGCGAGGGACCCCGGGGCGGGCCCGACCCGCACACGGAGCCGAGCCCGGAGCTGATCGAGATGTTCCGCGAGCAGATCACGAAAATGCGGGACGACGGCAAGTCGCGAGACGAAGCCGAGCGTGTGCTGCTGCGCTTCAGGCTCGGTCACCGCTTCCTCGGAATGCTCGACGACGTCTACTCGGATGTGTCGAGCACGAACGCACGCAAAACCGGCCTGATGGGGAAGCTGCGCAACCGGTCCTAGCGATTTGCGCGATGCCGGGCCGCTGCATTGAGATTGCGCGATTTCGGCCCCAGCAGTAGCCTGTAGCCCGTCGATAGTGAGCGGGGGAAGGTTCGATCTTGGCCATCATCAAGCGCAGTGACACGGAAGTAGCGCCGTCTTCGGGACCGGTAACGGTGGATGAGACGCAGGCAGCACCGGCGGCTGATCCAGCTCCGCCCCCGGCCGCTCCGCCTCCAGCGGCTCCGGTGGAGAGCATGCAATCGATGGCCGAGACGCTTCCATCGGCGCTCGAGCCCGAGCTGCGGCGGATCATCGACACCGCAGTCGCCCGGGTCGCCGCGATCGAGCTGGACGCGATTCGCGAGGCGCGCGAGCTCACGCAGCGCTCGGAGCAGGAGGCGCGCGAGGCGCTCAGGTTCGCGCTCGACCGCGCGTTCAACCTGATCAACACGCTCGAGCTGCTGGCTGCCACGGTCGGTGGGATGGCCGAGGCGCTGAAGATCGAGCTCGACGATGCGATCGACGCCCTGCGGAAGGTCCCCGAGCCGGAATCTGCGCTTGCCAAGGAGATGGCGCAGAGGAAGCCCGCACAGGAGGCTCCGGCGCCCGCGCCGGCACCTGCCGCGGCCCAGGAGCCCGAGCCCGAGCCGGCGCCACAGCCCGAGCCTGCGCCTGCCGCAGCACAGCAGCCCGCTCCAGAGCCCCAGCCTGCAATGGCCGAGGCGGAGGCTCCCGCGGTGGAGACAGCTTCAGCGCAGGAGGCCGCGCCGGAAGCGGCGCCCGCTCCCGAGGTGCCCGCACCCGCGGAGCCGGCCCCCGAGGAGGTACCTCCTCCCGCGGCCCGGACCAACGGGTACCCACCCGCCGAGCGGCAGGCCGAGTCACTTGCCGCGGCGTCGGAGAGCGAGCCGGAGCCGGAGCC
>JBOGZM010000340.1:0-2173 GCA_050697255.1 Solirubrobacterales bacterium | reverse complement strand
CCGCGTGCCAGCTCATGCTCGAGCTGTGACTGGCGGCGGCCCGCGGCAGCGGCGCGACCCTGCGCCGCGCCCAGCTCGGCGGTGCGCATCTGGAGCGACGATGCGAGCGAGCGCGCCTCCTGGCGAGCCTGGTCGACCTGCCCCTGGAGGCTCGCGATGTCCGCATGCGCCACGTCGACGGCGATCAGCATGGCCACCGCGCAGAGCGTGGTGAGCACGCACGGCGCCCACCGTGCAACGGCCTTGGAGGGACGCTCGCGCCCCGCGGGGATCTGTCCGGCGGACAAGCTCTTGCTCCTTCTGTCGCCTGCGGGGTTAGCTGTCGGGCTCGCGCCGAAGGAGTGGCGCTACGCGCTTGTTCGTGCGATTCGCCCCGGGCGGCCGGCGGCCGCCGCTTGGGTCCCCCGCTCCCCCACCTGAGCCGGCGGGGGATTCGGCGTCGCGGCACTCTAGCAATCTCCTGGAACGAAACGCCTTTCGGCTCTGCGCGGGGCCTTCCGGGCAGACCCTGTACGCTCGGCGCGCATGAGCGCCAAGGCCCCGATCGAAGCTCCCCTGGCCTCCTCCGACGGCGACTACGAGCGACTCGAGCGTGCGACCGAGGGGCTCGAGGCCCCGTTCGCCCTGGTGGACCTCGACGCGATGTGGTGGAACGCCGACGACATGCTCCGGCGAGCTGCCGGGAAGCCGATCCGGGTCGCCTCGAAGTCGGTCCGCTGTCGCCCGCTGCTGGAGCGCATGCTGGCGCGCGGCACCGGTTATCGCGGACTTCTGACCTTCACGCTGCCCGAGACGCTGTGGCTGGCCCACGAGGGACTCGACGACCTGGTGGTCGCCTACCCGACGGCCGACCGTGCGGCCATCGCTGAGCTGGCGCGGCTGACCGACGAGCGACCTGACACGGCGCCGGTCCTGATGGTGGACAGCCCGGCACACCTGGATTTGATCGAGGAAGCAGCCGCCGGGGGCGGCGCGCCCATTCGCGTCGCGATGGAGCTCGATGTGGGGTACTGGGCGCTCGGGGGGCGGCTGAAGATCGGGCCCAAGCGCTCACCGGTGCGCACGCCGGGCCAGGCGGCCGACCTCGCGCGCCAGATCGCCTCGCGCCCGCGGCTGCGCCTCGTCGGGCTGATGGCTTACGAGGGCCACATCGCCGGCCTCGGGGACCGCCCGCCCGGCAAACGGCTCCAGGGCCGCGCCATCGAGTGGCTCCAGTCGCGCTCGGCGCGCGAGATCCGCCCCCGCCGCGCCGCGGTTGTCGCAGCCGTGTCCGAGCTCACCGACCTCGAGTTCGTGAACGGTGGCGGCACCGGGAGCCTGCACGGCACCACGGGCGAGGCGGTGGTGACGGAGCTCGCCGCCGGGTCAGGGTTCTTCGCGCCCACGCTGTTCGACGCCTACAGCTCGTTCCGCCTCCGCCCGGCGGCGATGTTCGCGATGCCGGTCGTGCGTAAGCCCGCCCCCTCGATCGCGACCGTGCTCGGGGGCGGTTACCTCGCGTCGGGGGCCGGCGAGCCGAGCCGGGTCCCCTCCCCCCACCTGCCCGCCGGCCTCAGCCTGGACCGCTTCGAGGGTGCCGGCGAGGTCCAGACCCCGGTGCTGGGAGCCGCCGCGCACGACCTGCGTGTCGGCGACCGGGTCTACTTCCGGCACGCGAAGGCCGGCGAGCTGTGCGAGCGCTTCGAGACGCTCCACCTGGTGTCCGGGGACCGCGTCGTGGACGAGGTGCCCACCTACCGCGGCGAGGGTCGCACCTTTCTCTAGGGGCCCGCGAACGCGGGTCGTACGTGAAGGATCGCGCAGGCCGGAGGCGGTGTCAGGCGGGCTGCTCCTGGCGCGCGGCCGCCATCTCGCGGATCCGCGCAACGATCTCAGGCGGGGCCTTGCTCGTCGAGCCGGCGTCGAAGGGCGGCTGGGGGTCGTACTCGATCATCAGCTGGATCGCCTGCGCGAACTCGTCGCCGGCGATCTTCGCCATCAGGACCAGGGCCATGTCGATCCCCGACGACACACCCGCGGAAGTGATCACCTTGCCCTGCTCGACCACTCGCCTGCCCGTCGGACACGCGCCCAGCTCGGCAAGCGTCTCCAGCTCCAGCCAGTGGGTCGTTGCGTCGAGGCCGTCGAGGACTCCGGCGGCGCCCAGCAGCAGAGACCCGGTGCAGACGGAGGT
>JBOGZM010000339.1:0-5917 GCA_050697255.1 Solirubrobacterales bacterium | reverse complement strand
CCCCGGCACCGAGACGCGCTCGCCGGGGTCGGCCGCGGCGGGCGGCGCAGAGGTCCTGGGCGTGGTCCGCAGGCCGAGATCGATCCCGCCCGGGCCCGCGCCGACGGTGACGCCACCGGTGTCCCCGGCGTCGACACCGACCTGCACGCCGCCGGGGCCGGTGGTGAGATCGACCCCGCCGCTCGGCAGCGCGTCGATGGGGGGAAGGGACTGGGCCGAGGCGCCCGCCGCGATCACGGCGGAGGACAGGAGCATGGACGAGGCCGCCGACGCGGTGCGGAGCGTCGTGCTGCGGGATAGAAATCGATTCCACACGACAGAGCCTTTCGTTGGCCTGCCTGCCAGCCTCACCTCATGGTCTTCATCGGCCCCTCGTGCGGTGGACCTTGAGTTCAGTAAACGATTTGGCCATTTCGCCCCCGCCCGCTCGCCAGGCCGCATTTCAGCGAAAGTTCAGTTTCGCCCGTCACACTTGAGGCATGCAGATCCTGGTTGTGGACGACGAGCCCGCGGTGCGCGACTCGCTCGAGCGCGCTCTGCGGCTGGACGGATACGAGATTTCGGTCGCCGCCGACGGGGAACAGGCGCTGGCGGCGCTCGAGAAGGACGGCACGGACGCGGTGGTGCTGGACGTGATGATGCCCGGGGTGGACGGGCTCGAGGTGTGCCGCACGATGCGGGCGAGCGGGGACCGCACGCCGGTCCTGATGCTGACCGCCCGGGACGCGGTGTCCGACCGCGTGGCGGGCCTCGACGCGGGCGCCGACGACTACGTCGTGAAGCCCTTCGCGCTCGACGAGCTGCTCGCGCGGCTGCGAGCGCTGCTGCGACGCTCGGGCGTGAGCGCGGGCGGCCAGGTGCTCCGCTTCGAGGACCTCGAGCTCGATCCCATGTCCCATCAGGTGAAGCGCGGTGAACGCACGATCGACCTGACGCGCACCGAGTTTTCCCTGCTCGAGCTGTTCATGCTCCACCCGCGCCAGGTGCTGACGCGGTCCGTGATCTTCGACCGCGTGTGGGGATACGACTTCGGGCCGGGGTCGAACTCCCTCGAGGTCTACGTCAGCTACCTGCGTCGCAAGACGGAGGCCGGCGGCGAGCCCCGCCTGCTGCACACGATCCGCGGCGTGGGCTACGTGCTGCGCGAGGAGTGATGAGCGCGTCCGCGCGGGTCGCATCGCCGGGTCCGATCGGCCGCCTGCGCGGGCGGCTCGGGCGCTCGTCCTTCCGCCGGCGGCTGATCCTGCTGTCCACCGCGGCGGTGGCGGTCGCGGTGGTGCTCGCGTCGGTGGCAGCGTTCCTCGTGGTGCGGAATCAGCTGCGTGACGAGGTGGACAACCGCCTCCGGAACCTCTTCGAGCAGATCTCGATCCCGCAGGGGCTGCTGCTGCCCGGAGCACCGGCCGGCGACGAGGTCCTGGTCCTGCCGACGGGGCCGCTCGGCAGCCGGGACGCGTTCGCCCAGGTCGTGCGCCCCGACGGCACCGTCGTCCGGCCCCGCGACGTGCCCTTCCGGCTGCCCGTGAACGACCCCCGTGTGCTGGAGGTGGCGCGTGGCGAGCACGAGGCCTTCTTCAGCGACGCGACCATCGGCGGCGTCCACGCGCGCGTCTACACCGCCCGGCTCTCGACCGGGGACGCCCTCCAGGCAGTGCGACCGCTCGAGGAGGTGGACCGCACCCTGCGCGACCTCGCGTTTGCGCTCGCGCTGATCAGCCTGGGGGGCATCGCGCTGGCCGTGTGGCTCGGCCGCATCGTCGCGCGCGCGGCGCTCACGCCGGTGACGCAGCTGACCGAGGCCGCTGAGCACGTGGCGCGCACCCGGGACCTCAGCCGCCGGATCCGCGCCGACGGCACGGACGAGCTGAGCCGCCTGGGCGCAAGCTTCAACACGATGCTGGAGGCGCTCGCCGATGCCGAGCGCTCTCAGCGCCAGCTCGTCGCGGACGCGTCACACGAGCTCCGGACCCCGCTCACCAGCCTGCGCACCAACATCGAGGTGCTGTCCTCGGGAATGCTCCCGCCGCCGGACCACGAGCGACTGTTGCGCGACCTCGTGGCGCAGCTCGACGAGCTCACGGTGCTCGTGGCCGACCTCGTCGACCTCGCGCGCGGCGACGAGCCCGAGGCCGGCGTCGAGGACGTGCGGCTCGATGCGCTCGTCGCCGACGCCGTCGAGCGCACGCGCCGCCACGCCGCCGACAAGGTCTTCTTCACGGAGCTCGAGCCATGCCTCGTGGAGGGAGTGCCGGGCCGGCTCGACCGCGCCGTCACGAACCTGCTCGACAATGCCGCCAAGTGGAGCCCGGCGGGCGGCCAGATCGAGGTGCGGGTGCGCGACGGCGAGGTGACCGTGCGTGACCACGGTCCGGGTATCGCGGACTCCGACCTGCCCTACGTGTTCGACCGCTTCTACCGCGCCTCGAGCGCCCGCGGCCAGCCCGGCTCGGGCCTCGGCCTCGCGATCGTGCGGCAGGTCGCGGAGTCGCACGGCGGGAGCGTCGTCGCGGAGCGTGCGAACGGGGGCGGCGCCCGCATGAGCCTCAAGCTGCCCGTCGCGTAGCCGTGCGGCTCGCCGTCATCGCGGACACGCACATGGCGGCCGGGGGGCGCAGGCGGCTGCCCGACCGTTGCGTGGAGCTGATCGCCGCCAGCGACCTGGTCGTGCACGCGGGCGACATCATGAGCCTCGAGGCGCTGGCCGAGATCGAGGCGATCGGGCCGCCGGTCCAGGCCGTGACCGGCAACATGGACGGCTGGGACCTGCGTGCGCGTCTGCCGGAGGCCGACGAGATCGAGGCCGAGGGCGCGACGCTGGCGGTCGTGCACGACGCGGGCCCGGCCGCTGGGCGCCTCCAGCGCATGCGCCGTCGCTTTCCCGGCGCCGACGCGGTCGTGTTCGGCCACTCGCACATCCCCCTGCACGAGCGCGAAGGCGACTTCCAGATCTTCAACCCGGGCAGCCCGACCGAGCGCCGGCGCGCGCCTTCGCACTCGATGGGTCTGGCGCGCGCGGAGGACGGGCGCATCGAGTTCGAATTGGTGAGACTTTAGGCCCCCAAACCCCGCAGGGATCGTTCTATGGTCGCAGGCGCACGTGCAGGTGATTGTCGTGGTGCGGGATCGCCTGCACCACGCGCCGCGGGCCGCGCAGGCCGGTGCGGCGCCCCACGAACACGTACTGCGCCCCGGCGGCGACGAAGCGGTCGACCAGGTCCTGCGCGAGGACCCGGTCGATCTGCGCGGGCCTCAGCGGCGCGCGCTCGCGCCGGTCCAGACGCGGGTAGTAGACGTCGGCGTCGAGGCCGTTCTGGTGCGAGGCGTGACCGGGATACCCGAACCGCGGGCCGAAGTCGCCCCCCCTTGGACGGCTCAGGTCTCCGATCCCCACCCGGGACGCGTCCGGGTGCTCGTCCTGGAACTCGCCCAGCACCTCCAGCACTGCCCGCACCAGGCGATCGGTCCCGTTGCGCCGCCACCAGCGGTTCGGCGTCGTGCGGCGGATCGGGTCCCAGGTGAAGAACCGGGCGTCCTCGGCGGGCAGCCGCACCCCACGCTCCAGGCGACCCGCGAAGGGGAGGCCGATCGCGCGCGAGGGACGCCACCGGATCGGCTCGGGCGCCGGCTCGCCGCCATCGTTCAGCGCCTGGATCCGCTCGATCTCGTGTGTCGCCATGACCTCGGTCTCCTGCGCACGCGACTCGCACGGCCCGAGGCGGCCGGCTGCCAGGAACATCACGGCGAGCACCATCGCGATCGGGACGAGACGGCGGGCGGTCACGCAGTGAGCCTACGGCGTAACAATTCGGTTCGTCGGGCTAAAGTGCGTTCCAAGACCCGACACGGGAGGTTCGATCGCGTGACCACGAAGATCACCAAGACCGACGAGGAGTGGCAGCGGGAGCTGACTCCGGAGCAGTACGAGATCCTGCGCCGGCAGGGGACCGAGCCGCCCTTTACGGGCAAGTACACGTACAGCAAGGAAGACGGCATGTACCGCTGTGCGGCGTGCGGCAACGAGCTGTTCAGCTCCGACACCAAGTTCGACTCGGGAACGGGTTGGCCCAGCTTCTACGAGCCGGCCACTGCCGAGGCGGTCGAGCTGCGCCCCGACAGCAGCCACGGCATGGTGCGCACCGAGGCCGTCTGCGCGCGCTGCGGCAGTCACCTCGGCCATGTGTTCGACGACGGGCCGAACCCCACCGGGCAGCGCTACTGCATCAACTCGGTCTCACTCGACCTCGACCAAGCTGTCGAGTAGCCGCCGCCGGCTAGGCCGCGGTCGGCACCTTCGCCGTCAGCTCCTGCATCGCGTGCAGGTAGATCTCGGAGAAGGTCGGGAAGGGCTGGATCGTGTCTTTCAGCACGGCGATCGGAACCTGGGCGCGGATCGCGAGGGTGGCCTGGCCGAGCCACTCGCCCGCCTCCGGCCCGAGCGCATACGCGCCGGTGAGGCGCTCGCCGTCGGTGAACAGGCTCAGGAAACCGGCGCCCTCGTACTCGCGGTAGTAGGTCGACATGCGGGGCACGCCGTCCAGCGCCACGGTCACCGCAGGCTCGCCCTCGACGTCGCCCACCGCCGCCGCCTGGGGATCCGTGAACACGACCCGTGGGACCGCGTCGTAGCTCGCCTCGGCCTCACGGCCGAGGATGTTCGCCGCCGCCACGCGACCCTGGTACTTGCCCACGTACGTCAGCGGCCAGATGCCGGTCACGTCGCCGATCGCCCACAGCCCGTCGCCCGCCGACATGCGCGCGTCGACCTCGATGCCACGCTTTCCCGGCTCGACCCCGGCGTTCTCGAGGCCGATGTCCTCGACCCGCGGCCGGCGGCCGGCGGCGACCAGCACGCGGTCGCCCGACAGCGATTTGCCGTCGGGAAACACGAGCACGTAGTCCTCGCCCTCGCGCCGTGCCTTTGATGCGAACTGGCCGAAGTGCAGCTCGATGCCATCCGCCGCGAGCGCCTTGCCCAGGGCTTTGCCGAGCGGCCCCGGCTCGTTTGCCAGCAGGTGCTCGGACCCCTCGACGAGCGTGACGGAGGAACCCATCCGGCCCAGCGCCTGCGCCATCTCGACGCCCACCGGCCCGCCGCCGAGGACGAGCAGCCGGCGCGGCAGCGCGCCGGGCTTGAAGCCGGTCACCTCGCGGTTGGTCCACACGCCCTCGAGCTCGCGCAGCCCGTCGATCGGGGGGATCACCGGCTCGGACCCGGTGGCGATCACGATGTGGTCGGCGGTGTGGGCCTCGCCGCCGACCTCCACCGCGCCGGGCCGGGCGATGTGGCCCGCGCCGCGGATGATCTCGATGCCGTTCTCCCGCGCCCACATGACCGCGCCGTCGTCGCTGTAGCCGGAGACCATGTAGTCGCGCCAGCCGAGCGCGGCCTCGACGTCGAGCTCACCGCTCACGGCCTGCGCCGCGCCGGGCGCGCGGCGCGCATCGGCCAGTGCCTGTCCCGGCCGCAGCAGCGTCTTGGACGGCATGCAGGCCCAATAGGAGCACTCGCCGCCGACGAGCTCACGCTCGACGATCGCGACCCGCTTTCCGCCCTTGACGAGCTCGGCCGCGCAGTGCTCACCGGCAACTCCGCCGCCGAGGATGATCACGTCGTGGTGCGCCATTGGTGCTCCTTCTCCCGTCGAGTGGTGTGTTCCCAGCGCCAGCTTGCCCGACCGCGCGCCGCGTCAATCTCGGCCGCGGCCGTGATCAGCCCGATGTGGCTGAACGCCTGGGGGAAGTTACCGAGCAGCTCGCCGCGGGCGAGGCCCAGCGCAGCGCGACGCCGGCGCCGGCGCCCTCGGCCAGCACGAACGCCGCCCGCATCGTGGCGTCCTCGATCCCCACAGGCACGCCCGCCGCGACGGCCGTCTGGCACGAGCCGAACGTGCGCCCGCCCTCGGGAGTGGCCCGCAAC
>JBOGZM010000338.1:0-3341 GCA_050697255.1 Solirubrobacterales bacterium | reverse complement strand
GGCGTGAACCCGTCGCTGACGATCTCCGCCGTCTCCGAGCGGGCGGTCGCGCACCTGATCGACCGCGCCGCCGATTACGGGCTCCCGGCCAAGCCGGCCGGGTTCACGCCGGGCGTGCCGGGGGTCTTCCTGGGGCCGCACACCACGCCGGTGCGGCGCTCGTCGGACGACGCGATCGACGCGAAGGTCAGAAGCTACGCATAACGGCTAAGGCCGAGGCGCCCGCGCGCCGACTAATAGGGCATAGAACGCCGCCTTTTTCTCGCGCTCAGCGCTGCCCTATTGATGACGTCCATCGTCGTCGCCCCCTCGGGTGCGGCGGGCCCGCGCGCGCTCGCGGCCAAGGCGTCCGGCGCGACAGCGAAGGCCGAGCGGCTGATCCGCAGCTGCGCAAACCGGCAGCGGGCCAAGCGTGTGATCCCGAAGCTGCGGCCGAGCCGCGCTCTCGGCCGGGCCGCGCGTGCCCATGCGCGGGCGATGCTCCGGCAGGGCTTCTTCGGCCACACCGACCCTCGCGGCCGGGGCCCGGACGACCGCGTGGCCGCGTTGAGCACCCAGCGCTGGAGCACCGTCGGCGAGAACATCGCCGCCGGCTACGCGACCGCGTCCGAGACCTGCGTGCGCTGGAACAAGGCCCACCTGGCGAACATGCTGAAGCGCAGCTACACCCACATCGGCGCCGGGTACGCGCGGGGGCCGCGCGGCTACGGCCGCTACTACGTGCAGGTCTTCGGCACGCTCGCGCGCTGATTGCACCACTTCGGGTCACCCGACGGCAGAGGGAAAGCGATCCTGCGGGGAGTCGCGGCGGGTGGTTCGAGGGGCGTCGGGCGCCTCGAGGCCGCTTTGCAAACACATGCGCGCGAAGGCGTACGATCGTGTTGCTCGTCTACTTCCGCCCCAGGCGCCATGGCAGGTAGTTTTCGCCAGCCGTTTCGCCGGAGCCTCCTAGGCCCCAACCTCGCGCCCGGCGCGGATCTCCTCGCGCTCGGCGAGCCGGTTGCGCCGCCGCAGCTCCGCCTCGCGCATCCGCCGCTCCTCGTCCGGGGAGCCGGCCAGCAACGGCGGCACCTCGGTCGGGCGTCCCTCGTCGTCGAGGGCCACCATCGTCAGGTAGGCGGTGCTCGTGTGGCGCGCCTCTCCTGTGCGGGGGTTCTCCGCCTCGACGCGCACGCCGACCTCCATCGAGGTGCGCCAGACCGCGTTCACGGACGCGCGGCAGGTGAGCAGCTCCCCCACGTGCACCGGGTGCCTGAAGGTCATGCGGTCGATCGCGGCGGTCACGATGCGCGTGCGGCAGTGCTTGATCGCCGCGATCCCGGCTGCCTCGTCGCACAGCTTCATCACCGTCCCGCCGTGCACGAAGCCCGCGCTGTTGGCGTCGGTGATCCCCATCCAGCGGATCAGGGCGGCCTGGGTGTCGCGGGCCGGGCGGGGCTCCATCGCGCGGCCGATCCTATTCGGCGCCCGACCCAAACCGCGCCTATTTCTTCCGTGACCACTGCGTGACCGGGCGCTCCTGCGGCTCGCCGTCGACGTCGATGTCGACCCGCTCGTTGAAGAACGCCAGATGGTCCCGTATGCGCTCGGCCTCACGCTGCGGCTCCGGATATGACCACACGACGTCGTCCTCCTGGCCGACCGACCAGTACGAGGCGAATCCCTTGTACGCGCAGCCGGTCCGCGCGTCGCTCCGCTCCAGCAGCTCGAGCCGCACGTCGTCCGGTGGGATGTACCACCGCGGCGGCAGGCCCGTCTCGAACAGCACGCGCGCGCGGGTGGTCTCAGCCACCGTCTCCCCGTTCACCGAGATCCGCACGCGACGCGAGGTGTCGAGGATGTCGACCCGGTGATACGGGTCGCGCGCGTGCACGATCGCGGGCTCGTCCTCCTCGAGCCACTCGTCCATCCGATCCCAGTAGAAGGCGAGATACCCGGCCAGCGGCGGCGCGCCCTCGATCGGCTCCGGGTAGCTCCACGCGGCGTCTTCGGAGACCTTGCCGCCGGCGCGCACCGACCAGTAGCGCGCCTCGCCCTTGTGGGGGCAGCGCGTCCGCTTCTCGCTCGGCGACAGGAGGTCCATGCGGACCTCGGCTTCCGGGAAGTAGTAGATCGGCAGGAGGCGGTGCTCGTGCAGCAGCTTGGCGTGGCGGCTGTCCACCACCGTCTCGGCTCCCAGGCGGGCACGAATGCGACGCGGTGAGTCCTCGAAGTAGATGAGACCGTTCGTGCGCGGGAGCTCGAAGTTGAACGTCCCGGCGGGGCGCTGCCCGAAGGGGCCGGTTCCGACGGTGAGGGCCATCCTCCCTTTGTAGCAGTGACGCGCCGGCCGCCGCGGCGTTATGGTTGGCCGCGAGGATGGAGACCGGAACGGTCCAGCAAGCGTCCGTGGAGCAGCCGGCCGCGCTGTGGGCCGCGACGCTGTGCGAGGCGTTCCAGGCCACGGCGGCCGAGCGCCCGGACGCGGTCGCGCTCCGCACCCCGGGCGACGGGGCCTCGATCACCTGGGCGGAATATGCCCAGCGGGTGCCGCGGATCGCAGCGGGCCTCGCAAGCCTGGGTCTCGAGCGGGGCGACACGGTTGCCCTGATGCTCACGAACCGCCCGGAGTTCAACCTCGCGGACACGGCGGCGATGCACCTCGGCGCGACCGCCTTCTCGGTCTACAACACGTCCACGCCCGAGCAGGTGGAGTTCCTGTTCGGAAACGCCGGCAACCGGGTGGCGATCACGGAGAGAGCGTTCCTGCCGGTGGTGCGCGCGGCGCAGCAGCGCTCTCCGGATCTGGAGCACGTCGTGCTGGTCGATGGGGAGGCGGAAGGCATCATCGCCCTCGACCGGCTCGAGGAGATGGGCACGTCCAGCTTCGGCTTCGACTCCACGTGGAAGGCGGTCGAGCCGGATGACGTGGTGACGTTGATCTACACCTCCGGGACCACCGGACCGCCGAAGGGCGTGCAGCTCACCCACCGGAACCTGATGGCCGAGATCCGCGCGGTCGCGGACCGGCTGCCCACGGAGCCCGGTGGCCGGATCACCTCGTTCCTGCCCTCGGCGCACATCGCCGACCGCTGGTCCGCGCACTACCAGTCCTCGATGGTGTTCGGCTTCACGCTCACGTGCATCGCGGACCCGCGGACGGTCGTGCAGCACCTGCCCGAGGTGCGCCCGACCGCCTGGGGCTCGGTGCCGCGGATCTGGGAGAAGATGAAGGCCGCGCTCGAGGCGCAGGGCGTCACCGATCCGGGCGCGCTGCCGGAGGAGCACAGGGCGGCGATCCGGGAGAAGCTCGGGCTGGACCAGGTTGCGTGGCTGGTGGTCGGCGCCGCGCCGACACCGGT
>JBOGZM010000337.1:0-2061 GCA_050697255.1 Solirubrobacterales bacterium | reverse complement strand
GAGCCGGACGTCGCCTGCCAGGGGCGCCTCGGGGTTCAGGTATCCGAGCAGCAGGCTTGCATCCGTGACGGTGGGCTCCGAGCCACCGCGCCCGTAGGCCGCGGGCCCCGGCACCGCACCCGCGGAGCGGGGGCCGACCCGCAGCGCGCCACCGGCGTCCGCCCAGGCGACGCTGCCCCCGCCCGCTCCGACGGTGTGGACATCGACCATCGGCAGCTGCAGCGGCCGGCCGCCGATCTCCTGCTCGGACGATTGGCGCACCACGCCGTCGTCGATGACCGCCACGTCGCAGGACGTGCCGCCCATGTCGAAGGACAGGACGTGGTCGCTCCCCGACAGTGCACCGGTGCGCGCGGCGCCCACAGCACCCGCCGCGGGCCCGGACAGGACCGCCCACGCCGCGTGCCTGCCCGCCTCGGCGGGCGAGGTCAGGCCGCCGTTCGAGCGCATGATCTCGGGTTCCGGCAGGCCGGCCTCGGCCGCGCGCCGGCAGAGCTGGTCGAGGTACCCGGCCAGGAGCGGCGACAGGTACGCGTCGATCACCGTCGTGGACGTGCGCTCGTACTCCCGGAAGACGGCCAGCAGGTCGTGCGAAGCGGACACGTGCACGTCCGGCAGCCGTTCCCCGACGGCCTCCGCCACCCGCTGCTCGTGCTCGGGCCGCGCCCAGGAGTGGAGCAGGCAGACGGCGACCGCTTCGACCTCGCGGCCGGCCAGCAGGTCGAGCACCTCAGCGAGCGCGTGCTCGTCGAGCGGGGTCAGCACCTCGGTCGGGGAGTTCCGCTCGATCGCCCCGAAGCGCAGCTCCGGCGGCACGAGCGGGGACGGGCGCGCCTCGCACAGGCGGTACAGATGGGGCCGCGTCTGCCGCGCCAGCTCGAGGACGTCCGTGAACCCATCAGTCGCGATCAGGGCGGTGCGCGCGCCGCGCTCCTCGAGCAGCGCGTTCGTCGCCACCGTCATTCCGTGCCCGAAACCGGACACCGCCTCGGGGCCGATCCCGGCCCGACCGAGTGCACGGGAGACGGCCGCCATCACGCCCTCCGCCTGGTCCTCCGGCGTGGTGGGGACCTTGGCCGTGAACAGGCCCTGCGATGACGCCAGCACCGCGTCGGTGAACGTGCCGCCGACGTCCACGCCGAGCGCCCAGCCGCCGTCGGTCTCGCGCGCCGCGCTCAAGAGAACGGCGAATTCAATCAGGCCGACAAGCGAGCGCCGGGACCTTCGGGGAGGGCGCCGGTCCCGGCGCTCTGTTGCTCTTGCTGCGGAGCGAGCGAGAGCCGGCTATGCCGCCAGCTCTACGAGCCCCAGGTCTTCGAAGGTCTCCGTCAGGTGCTGGTGCGACGGACAGTAGTCGCTGCCCGGGAGCGGCTGCCGCTGGCACGGCTTGCCCTTGCGGGTCATCGCCTGGCAGCGCCGCGGCAGACCCTGGGAGTCGAACGCGTAGTCGGGAACCATGGCCAGGAACTTCTGGGCAATCCGGACGTGGCAATCGATCGCCGTGTACACGTGCGGCAGGTCCACGATCGCGAAGTAGGGCCGCACGTCGTTGAACAGCGTGCGGGACGGCCGCGCGAAATAGCGCCGGTCGGTCATCAGGCGCTCGATGGCGGACTCGCACTCGCGCAGCACAAGGGTGCGGTTGCTCTCACGCTGCGCGGAGGGCCGCTCGTCGAGCACGTAGGGCGCCAGCTCACGGTAGATGGCGCGACTAAAGTGATACATGGGCACTTCCTCGGGAACTCATGTCAGCGAACTCTCCTCTGGGGACCAGGTACGGCACGGCGGCAGTCTGGCTGGGACGTATGAAGACGCCGCGAACGCTTCGTTAAGCGTGGGTTAAGCCCACGCCTCGCGCCGGGTGGAGCCGCCGCTGATGACCGTGTGGCTCCGGTCGAGGCCGGGGTCGACCCCAGGGTGGTCCGTGCGCAGGTGGCAACCACGGCTCTCGCTGCGCGCAAGCGCGCTGCGGGCGATCAGCCTTGCAAGCGGATACGGGTCGGCCGCGAGGCGCTCGAGGCCGGCGGCGGCGCGCGCGGGGCCGGCGTCGCGCCACAGCGC
>JBOGZM010000336.1:0-9188 GCA_050697255.1 Solirubrobacterales bacterium | reverse complement strand
GGTCCGGCGCGATGACGGTCGATCCGACAACGGTCGACACCCGGGGCCGCAGCCGCGCCGTGGTCGAGGGACCCGAACGCGCGGCCGCCCGTTCGTACCTGTACTCGATCGGGCTCACGGACGACGACCTGCGGCGGCCGATCGTCGGCGTGGCCAACACCTGGATCGGGACGATGCCGTGCAACTTCCACCTGCGGCGGCTGTCGGCCAGGGTGATGGAGGGCATCCGTGCCGCCGGCGGCACGCCGCTCGAGTACAACACGATCGCGATCTCCGACGGCATCACGATGGGCACCGAGGGGATGAAGACCTCGCTCGTCAGCCGCGAGGTCGTGGCCGACTCGATCGAGCTGGTCGCCCGCGGCCATCTGTTCGACGCGGTGGTCGCGCTCTCGGGTTGCGACAAGACGATCCCCGGCACGGTGATGGCGCTTGCGCGACTCGATGTTCCGTCCCTGATGCTCTACGGCGGCTCGATCGCGCCGGGGCGTTTCCGCGGTCACGACGTCACGATCCAGGACGTGTTCGAGGCAGTCGGGGCACACGCCGCGGGCAACATGAGCGAGGCGGACCTCTCCGAGCTGGAGCACGCCGCCTGCCCCGGCGCGGGCGCGTGCGGCGGGCAGTTCACCGCCAACACGATGGCGACCGCGTTCGAGGTGATGGGCATCTCGCCGATGGGCAGCGCGATGGTGCCGGCCATGGACACGCGCAAGGACGAGATCTGCATGGAGGCGGGCAAGCTCGTGATGCGGGTGCTGGAACAGGACCTGAAGCCGAGCGACGTGATCACGCGCGGGTCGCTCGAGAACGCGATCGCGGCGATCGCGGCCACCGGCGGCTCCACGAACGGCGTCCTGCATCTGCTCGCCGTTGCATACGAGGCCGGAATCGACCTCGAGCTGGAGGACTTCGACCGCATCAGCCAGCGGACGCCGCTGCTCGCCGATCTCAAGCCCGGGGGCCGCTTCGTGGCCGCCGACCTCTACCGGGCCGGCGGCGTCGCGCTGGTCGCCAAGCGGCTGCTGGACGCCGGCGTCCTGAACGGGGACGAGCGCACCGTCACGGGTCGGACGATCGGGGAGGAGGCGCGCGACGCCCGTGAGGCGCCCGGCCAGGAGGTCGTGCGCTCCCTGGAGGACCCGCTGAAGCCGACCGGCGGCCTGGTGATCCTGCGCGGCAACCTCGCCCCGGACGGCTGCGTGGTGAAGGTTGCGGGGCACGAGCGCATGACCCACCGCGGCCCGGCGCGCGTGTTCGAATGCGAGGAGGACGCGATGGACGCCGTCACCGCGGCACAGATCGAGGCCGGCGACGTCGTCGTGATCCGCAACGAGGGGCCGAGCGGCGGCCCCGGCATGCGCGAGATGCTGGCCGTCACCGCCGCACTCGTGGGAGAGGGGCTGGGCGACTCGGTCGCGCTGCTCACCGACGGTCGCTTCTCGGGCGCAACACACGGCCTGATGGCCGGCCACGTCGCTCCGGAGGCGCCCCGGGGCGGGCCGATCGCGGCGGTTCGCGACGGTGACACGATCGAGCTCGACATCCGAAACCGGCGGCTGGAGCTCGGCGTCCCCCAGGACGAGATCGAGCGCCGGGTCGCCGCCTGGGAGTCCCCGCCGCCGAAGTACGAGAAGGGCGTGATGGCGAAGTACGCCCGCTCGGTCTCCTCGGCGTCGATCGGCGCCATCACCCGCTGAGCGCACGCGCGCGGCGGTCCTGCGCTACTCGTTCAGGAATTCCTCGAGCAGCTGGTTGAAGAGCGCGGGGCGCTCGATCATCGGGACGTGGCCGGTGTCCTCGAAGATCACCCGGCGGGAGCCGGGGATCAGCCGTTCGTACCGGTAGGCGCCGCCGACGGGCACGATGCGGTCGTTGCGGCCCCACACGACCAGCGTCGGGCGCTCGATCTTGGGGACGCGGTCGCTGAAGTCGTAGTCCAGGACCGCCCGGAACGCGTCCAGGAACCCCGGCTTGCCGCCGCCGCTCGCGATCTCGTAGACCAGCTCAGGCTGGAGCAGCGCCGGGTAACGCACAACGCCGTAGAGCAGCATCTTGCGCAGCCGCCGCCTGCGCACCATCGTCTCCCGGCGGGCGATCACCCGCGCGGTGCCGAGGTGGAACGTGCGCGCGAGGCGTTTCACCAGAGCAAGCTCGGTGCGGGGAACCGTCGACAGGCCGGCCGCCGACACCAGGGCCAGCTTGTCGACCCGGCTCGGGTGACTGAGCGCCACCTCCGCGGCGATGAAGCCGCCCATCGAGTTGCCCACAACGGAGGCGCACGCGACTCCGATCTTGTCCAGAAAGGCGTCGACGAAGCGTCCGTAGCCCGGGATCGAGATCTCCTCCCGGGGCAGCTCGGACTCGCCGAAGCCGGGCAGGTCGATGGCGATCACGCGGCGGCTGCGGCCGAAGTGGGGGATGTTTTCGAGCCAGTTCTGCCAGCACCCGGCGAGCCCGTGGACGAACACGAGCGGCGGCCGGGCGGCCGACTTGTCGTCCGGCTCCATCTCGACGTAGTTCACCCGCGCGCCGTTCACCGTGCACGAGCGCAGGTGCCGGCGCCAGTCGATGTCGAGCCACTCGGAGCGGCCGTCCGGGCCGTAGCCGTCCGGCAGCGGCGCGAGCTGCGGGATTCCGGGACTCTTCCGCCGTGGCGCTGTTGTCGTCATCGCTTCGGTCAGCGTAACCGCAAGGGGGGGACTGCGCTCGTCAGGCGTACCCGATGCGCTCGAGTACGGGGATCTCGTGGATCTGCGGCGGCTGCAGGTGGTCCCAGAGGATTCCGGTCGGCCGCTTGTATGCGCGCTCGACCTCGATCGCCGCGCGCGGCGTCGCGATCAGGTCGACCGGGATGTCGTGCGTGGTCACCGGCAGGTTCTCGCGCAGGATCTGGATCGGGTGCACGGTCGTTGCGACAACGGTGCGGTCGGACACCGTGCCGGTCTCGGCGAGCAGCGCGTACTCCAGGTCGCTGAACCCGCCGCCCTTCCCGATCCGGGCCCCCTTCAGGTTGACCGCGACCGACCCGCACAGCACGAGGTCGAGTTTCGGGACCTGATCGACGTCGATCACCTCGCCGTGGCGCAGCGCGCCCTTGATCGTGGCCGCCTCGCGAATCTGCTCCTCGTTCAGCTTGCCCGGGTCGAGGAGGCGGAACGGATGCGCGTCGCGCAGGCGCGGGACCGCCATCACGAGCGTCTTGCCCTGCTCGAGCGCCAGCCGCCGCGAATGCGTCTGGGGCGCGTCGGGGTTTGCCTTGATCGTCTTGGCCCGCTTCCACGTGGGGTGGCGCGCGAGTCGCTCGCCCGCGGCGCGGGCGTTGGCGAAGTTCGGGATCCGCTCGCGGGCGCCGGGGAAGCGCGCAACGCCCTCACGTTCCATCGCGGTCCACACGGAGCGGCGGATCGTGTCCTTCGATCGCATGCCCTTGTTCCCGCTCGTGGGGGACACGGTGTCACTCCTACTCGTGCCCTCAGGACGCATTCTGCAGGGTGCACGGGCGGCTCCCGAGTGGCAAGATGCGCAGCCCCATGACCGACCCTCGCCGCATCCTCCTCACCGGCCTCTCCACCTACTGGGGCGGCCGGCTCGCCCAGACCCTGGAACGGAACCCGAAGGTGGAGGCGATCGTGGGCGTGGACTCGGAGGACCCCACGCGTGAGCTGGCGCGGACCGAGTTCGTGCGCGTGTCCAATCAGCATGCGCTGATCCGCCGGATCGTGAAGGCCGCGGAGATCGACACGGTGATCGACACTCGGCTCGTGGTCGACTCCGCTGTGACGAGCCCCCGGCTCGCGCACGAGAACAACGTGATGGGGACGCTGAACATCCTCGCCGCCTGCTCCGGCCCCGACTCGCCGGTGCGGAAGCTGGTGTTCAAGAGCTCTGCGCACTACTACGGCACCGAACGCGACGACCCCGCCTTCTTCACCGAGGACATGCGCCGCACCCACGCTCCGCGCACGCCGATGAAGCGTGACATCGTCGAGGCGGAGACGGCGGTCGAGGACTTCCGCGACCAGAACCCGGACGTGACCGTCACGCGGATGCGCTTCTGCAACGTGCTCGGTCCCGACATCGTCACCTCGCACGCGCGGCTGCTGTCGCTGCCCGCGGTGCCGATGATCGCCGGGTTCGACCCGCGCTACCAGTTCATCCATGCCGACGACGTGGTCGGGGCGCTGGAGTTCGCCGTCGAGCACGACCTGCATGGCGTCTACAACGTCGCGCCGGATGGCGTGCTGGCCCTGTCGGAGGTCATCGGCCTGCTGGGCAAGCGCCCGCTCCCTGCGCTGCCGCCCTGGGGCACCGGCACGGCCGCCTCGCTCCTGCGCCGGGCCGGGTTCAAGCTGCCCCCGGAGATGCTGCTGCAGCTCCGCTACGGCCGCGGGCTGGACAACCGGAAGCTGAAGGCGGCCGGGTTCGCGTACCGCTCCACGACGCGCGAGACCGTCCAGCGATTTGCCGAGCACCTGCGGTTGCGATCGGTGCTGAAGGGGGTCCAGGAGCCGTACCGGTACGAGAAGGAGGTCGAGGACTTCCTGCGCTGGAGCCCGAGCGTGCGAGAGCGGGAGGGCGAGTTCGGTGATCAGCCGCCGCGGTTCTTCCCGCCTGCGCCCGCCGGGGAGGGCCAGACGCAGCGGGCGTCGCGCTCGCGGAGCTGAACGCCTGCGCCCGGCCAGAGCGGACGGCGGTTGTGGCCGCTGCCCGGTGGTCTACATTTGGGGCGACGGTTTTGCGGGGGTTTTCTGGTGGGTAGGTCGAACTCGTAGTGATGCTTCGCAAACGGATGCCATTGATCGCGGGAATCTCCGCGGCGTTGCTGGTCGTGCTCGCCGTGGCGGCGTACGGCTACGACACGTCGCGCGATGACCTGATCGCCGAGGGAGTGCACGTGGCCGGCGTGGACGTCGGGGGCATGCGCGCCGATCCCGCGGCCGCACGCCTGCGCGCCCTGCTGGGGCCGGCTCTCGAGCGCCCGGTCCGCGTGGCCGTGGCCGGAAATCGCTTCAAGCTCACCGCGAAGCGCTCACATCTCGCCGCCGACATCGACGGCATGGTCGACGCAGCGCTCGAAACCAGCCGCGACGGCGGGCTGCCGGCGCGCGTGTGGCGCGGCATGACGGGCCGTGAGGTGAACACCGAGCTGGAAGCGCGCGTCACGTATTCGGGCGTGGCCGTGAAGCGGTTTGTGCGCCGGGTCAAGCGGGCTGTGAACCGGGCGCCGCAGGACGCGGATGTGAGCTTCCACACCGCAAGCCTGCCGGCGATCCACTCCCGGACCGGTCTGCGGGTCGATGCTCGCCGCCTGCGTGCCTCTGTGGAGGGCGCGCTCGACTCGATCGGCGGCGCGCGCAGCGTGCGCGGCCGCGTGAGGGTGGTGCAACCCAAGGTGACGACCGCCGACCTCGCCGGGAAGTATCCGCGCGTGGTGACGATCGACCGCGCCAACTTCACGCTGCGCCTGTTCAAGAACCTGAAGCTCGCCAAGACCTACAGGATTGCCGTGGGCCAGATCGGGCTCGAGACCCCGGCCGGCGTCTACCACGTCCAGAACAAGGCGGTCGATCCCGCCTGGCACGTGCCCAACAGCGACTGGGCCGGCGACCTGGCCGGCAAGGTGATTCCCGGCGGAGTGCCGGAGAACCCCCTCAAGTCGCGCTGGCTGGGCATCTACGACGGCGCCGGCATCCACGGCACGGATGCGATCTCGTCGCTCGGCACGGCCGCGTCGCACGGATGCATCCGCATGGCGGTGCCCGACGTCCAGGAGCTGTACGAAGAGGTGCCGGTGCAGGCGCCGGTCTATATCCAGTGAAGGCCGCCATCGTCTAGAGGGCGCTCCGCATCTCGTCCACGCTCATCTCCTGCCAGCCCTCGCGCTCCAAAGAGGCCTGGCGGTCGCCGTGGCGAATACACAGCGTGCCGATCCACGCGGCTCGGTCGCGGCCCCGGACCTGCTTGCGCAGGACCGCGTAGAGCGCGGTCGAGGCGTCGTCGGGGCCCTGGACGGGGTGCCACGGGAGCGCGGGCGGCTCGTGCGGCGGCGTCTCGCCGGCCTCGACGAGCTGCTTCCGCGTCGCGACTCGACCGGTCTCCACATTGATGAAGAAGGACATTGCACGTTGATCGTAGGAGAGGGGGAGCTGAGTCCCGCCTGGCGCGATTCGCTCGCGCGCTTCGACCGCCAGCTGGCCGCGCGCGGGATGGCGGAGAAGACGCGGCGCGCATACGGCAACGACGTGGGCCAGCTCGCGGCGTGGGCCACCGCGGCGGGCGTGATCCCCGAGGACGTCGACTACCGGCTCCTGCGCCGTTACGCCGCGCGGCTGGCGGGCGGAGCGGGGGAGGGCGCGGGGCGCGCGCTGTCGCCGCCCACGATTGCGCGCAAGTTTGCATCGATCCGCACGTTCTTTCGTCTGATGGTGGAAAGGGGGGAGCTCGACCAGAACCCGGCCGACCTGGTCACCCATGCACGCCGGCGGGCGCCGCTGCCGAAGGCGCTGCGCACCGACGAGCTGGATCGGCTGCTCGACGGGATGCCCGCGCGCACGCCGCTGGAGGCGCGCGACCGCGCGATGCTGGAGCTCACCTACTCCTGCGGCCTGCGCTGTGAGGAGGTCGTGAACGTCGACATGGGCGACCTCGACTTCGACGCCGAGGAGCTGAGAGTCCTGGGCAAGGGGTCGAAGACCCGTGTCGTGCCCGTCGGCGAACCGGCCCAGCGAGCGATCGAGCGCTACCTGTCGACCGCCCGCCCGGCGCTTCTGCACCAGCCCGACGAGCCGGCGCTGTTCCTATCCAAGCGGGGGCGGCGCCTGTCGCCCTCCGACGTGCGGCGGCGGCTGCGTGCCTGGCTGCGCCACGCCGGCCTGTCCGGGGACGCGTCTCCCCATGCGCTGCGGCACTCGTTCGCCACGCACCTGCTCGAGGGCGGCGCGGACCTGCGAGCGATCCAGGAGCTGCTGGGACACGCGAGCGTCTCCACGACCCAGATATACACTCGGGTAGAGTCAGCCCGCCTGCGCCGCCAGTACAGTCGTAGCCACCCGCGGGCATGATTCGCAGCCGCCCCGCACCCCTCCTCATGGACACCCGAGTCAGGCAAGCCGACCTCAAGGAGACGTGGTCCCGGTACAAGAAGGACGGGGACGAGAAGGCGCGCGAGCAGTTGGTGCTCGCCTACTCGCCGCTGGTGAAGTTCGTCGCGGGGCGCATGTCGAGCGGCCTGCCGGCCCACATCGAGGAGGCGGACCTGATCTCCTACGGCCTGCTCGGCCTGATCGGCGCGATCGAGCGGTTCGACCCCGCGCGGGAGATCAAGTTCGAGACCTTCGCGGTCGCGCGGATCAAGGGCTCGATCATCGACGAGCTGCGCTCGCTCGACTGGGTGCCGCGCTCGGTGCGGGCGAAGGCCCGCGAGATCGAGGCGGCCCAGACGAAGCTCGAGCACGAGCTCGGCCGGGTGCCCAGCGACCAGGAGGTCGCCACGAAGCTGGAGATGTCGCTCGAGGACTTCCAGGAGAGCCTGCTCCAGATCTCCAACTCGACCGTGGTGGCGCTCGACGAGCTGTGGACGGTCTCGGACGCGAGCGGCGACCAGGTGTCCCTGCTCGACACGATGAGGGACCCGAACGCGGTCGACCCCGCGAAGGAGCTCGGCGTGAGCGAGCTGAAGGACCGCCTCGCGCACGCGATCTCGCGCCTGCCCGAGCGGGAGAAGCTGGTGATCGCGCTCTACTACTACGAGAACCTGACCCTGCGAGAGATCGGCGAGGTGCTCGGCGTGACGGAGTCCCGCGTCTCGCAGCTGCACACGAAGGCGGTGCTGCGCCTGAAGGCCCGCCTCCAGAGCGAAGTCGAGGCGTAGACCCAGCCGCCGGCCGTATCATCCCCTTCCGTTCGTTGAGGTCGAGGGAAGGAGGCTGCTGGTGGCTCACAAAGGCCCACAGCGCATCAGGAACATCGTGATCGTAGGGCACCGCGGCGCGGGCAAGACGTCGCTGAACGAGGCGCTGCTGTTCGAGGCGGGCGTGATCAACCGGCTCGGCTCTGTCGCCGACGGCACCACGGTCTCCGACTCCGAGCCGGACGAGCAGGAGCGCGAGATGTCGATCTCGGGCGGCCTCTCCTCCTTCGAGTACGAGGACCGCAAGCTGAACCTGATCGACACGCCGGGCGACCCCAGCTTCATCGCCGACGCGGCTGCCGCGCTGTCGGTGTGCGAGAGCGCGATCTTCGTCCTGAACGGCGTGATGGGGGTGGAGGTCTCGACCAGCCGCCTGTGGGAGCGGGCCGCAGAGCGTGGCCTGGCGCGCCTGATCTTCGTGAACATGCTCGATCGCGAGCGCGCCGACTTCTCCCGCACGCTCGAGTCGCTGAAGGAGTCGTTCGGCCAGCACGTCGTCGCGACCGAGATCCCGATCGGCTCGGAGCACGAGGTGCGCGGCGTGATCGACCTGATCGACATGAAGGCCTACGCGTACGAAGGCGACTCGAAGGACAACTGCAAGGAGATCCCGATCCCCGACGAGCTCCAGGCGCAGGCCGAGGAGTACCGCGAGAAGCTGATGGACGAGGTCGCCGAGGGCTCCGACGAGCTGATGGAGCGTTACCTCGAGGGCGAGGAGATCTCACACGAGGAGATCGTTCACGCGCTTAAGAACGGTGTCACAAACGGGACTCTCTTCCCCGTGACGTGCGGGGTCGCGACGAAGAACCTCGCGACGAACCGGCTGCTCGACGCGCTCGTCGAGGACCTTCCGTCACCGGTCAAGAAGGGCGCATTCCACGCCGGCGACCGCGACATCGAGGCCGAGGACGACGGCGACGCGATCGCGTTCGTGTTCAAGACGCTCGCGGACCCGTTCGCCGGCAAGATCAACCTGATGCGGATCTACCACGGCGTGATCCGCGCGGACTCGCAGCTGTTCAACACGCGCGCCCACGTCAAGGAGCGCATGGGCCAGCTGCTCGTGCCGGAAGGCAAGGAGATGGGCCACGCGGACGAGCTCGGCGCGGGGGACATCGGCGCAGCCGGCAAGCTGAAGGAAACGCATGCGGGTGACGTGCTCGCGTCGAAGGACGAGCCAGTCGAGATCGAGCTGCCGCAGCTGCCTGTGCCCGTGATGGCGTTCGCGATCGAGCCCAAGCACAAGGGCGACGAGGACAAGGTGTTCACGGCC
>JBOGZM010000335.1:0-7270 GCA_050697255.1 Solirubrobacterales bacterium | reverse complement strand
TCGCCGAGGTCCTGCGCCACGATGCCTGACACCGGCATCGCGACCGGACCGCAGCGCATCGCCGAGGCTTTCTCCAACCACGGCCGCCGCGCCGCGCTGATGCCCTACCTGATGGGCGGGTTTCCCGACATGGACTCGTCGCTGGGGGTCGGCGAGGCGTATGCGGAGGCCGGCGCGGACCTCGTGGAGGTGGGCGTCCCTTTCTCGGATCCCCTCGCGGACGGCCCTGCGATCCAGGCCGCGGGCCACCGGGCGCTGGCCGCGGGCGCGACGCTCGACCGCGTGCTGGCGGAGGTGGCTGCCCCGCTCTCTGAGCAGGTTCCGGTGGTGCTCATGTGTTACGCAAACCCGATCCTGGCCCGCGGGATCGACGCTGTCCCGGAGCTGCTCGCGCGCCACCGCGTGTCGGGCCTGATCGTGCCCGACATGCCCTCTGCCGAGGCGGCGGAGCTGCGCGCTGCATGTGACGCGGCCGGCGTCGCGCTCGTGCCGCTCGTGGCTCCCACGACGCCGGCGGACGACGCGCGGCGCATCGCCCAGGCGGCGCGCGGCTTCGTGTACGTGGTGTCGGTGACGGGGGTCACCGGGGAGCGAGCGACGCTGCCGCCCGAGCTGGGCGAGGTCGTCGAGCGCGTGCGCGCGGCGGCTGGAGTCCCGGTCGCAGTGGGTTTCGGCGTGGGCACGCCCGCCCAGGCCGCCGAGGTCGGGCGCATCGCCGACGGGGTGATCGTCGGCAGCCGGCTCGTGCGGGCAGTGGCCGACGCGCCGACCCTCGCCGCGGGGCTCGACGACCTGCGGCTGTTCATGGCCGAGACCGCCGACGCGTTGTCCGGCGGCTAGACTCAGCCACCCATGTGGGTGTTCCTCGGATTCACCGCCGGCATGTGCCTGCTCGTCACGCTGTGGGCGACCGGCCTTGCCGTCGATGCGGCGGGTGTGTTCGCACTGGGCGTCCTCGGCATCGGCGTCCTGGCCCAGATGGTCGAGAGCCGCAGGGCTCCGATCAGCCGCCGTCGCGACGAGTCCTAGGCGTCTGCAGCGCGGAGCGCCGCGAAGGCTACGCCCGACGACAGCACGTCCTCGACCGAGCTCACCCCTTCCGTTCGCCGCCGGTGGTGGCATGACCGGCCTCGCGACCCCGAGCACGAATCGTCTGAAGCAGCGAGGCGCGGCGCTCGCGCGTCGCCGGCAGGAGGTCATCGGCGATCACATGCGAGACGGCGTTGATGAGGGCCAGGTGCGTAAAGGCCTGCGGGAAGTTTCCGAGATGCCGGCTGCTGCGTGGCTCGAGCTCCTCGGCGTAGAGGTTCAGCGCACCGGCAAGGGACAACAGCCGCTCGCACAGCGCCTTCGCCCGCTCGTGCTCACCGATCTCGGAGAGGGCCGACACCAGCCAGAACGAGCACATGGTGAAGGTGCCCTCCCGTGCGTACAGCCCGTCGTCGGTTTCGCCGACCCGGTAGCGAAGGACGAGTCCTTCCTCGGTGAGCTCGTCCGCGATCGCGGCAACCGTCGCGTGGACTCGCGGGTCCTCTGCGGGCAGGAACCGCACGAGCGGAACCAGCAGGGTTGACGCGTCGAGGGCATCGGTGGCGTAGTGCTGGCGAAAGACGCCGCGGTCGCTCACGCCACGATCGAGGATCTCCCCGCGGATCTCGTCTGCGACCTCGGCCCAAGCGGTTGCGGATCGAGGGTCGCCCCGCCGGCGCGCCAGGCGGGCCCCGCGATCGAGCGCGACCCAGCACATGAGCTTGGACGAGACGTAGTGCTTTGGCTCGCCACGTGCCTCCCAGATTCCCTGATCGGGCTCCCGCCAGGTCGCCGCGGCGCCCTCCACCTGGTCACTCACCACAGCCCACAGGCGCTCGGGCAGCCGGAGCTGCGTCTTGCTGTGTATGTAGACGGAATCGAGCAGCCCCCCATAGACGTCGTTCTGGCGCTGCTTGTAGGCCGCGTTCCCGATCCGGACCGGCTGGGCGCCCTCATATCCGGAAAGGTGATCGAGCGTTCGCTCCTCGAGGCACCGTTCACCGCCGATTCCGTACATGATCTGGGCGTCCGGGCCATCTCGGCCGCAGACGCCGGCAACGAACTGCAGGAAGTCGCCTGCCTCGGCATCGAAGCCGAGCGCGTGCAGGCCCCAGAGGGTGAACGTGGCGTCCCGGATCCAGGTGTAGCGGTAGTCCCAGTTGCGACTGCCGCCGGGAGCTTCCGGGAGGGATGTCGTGGGCGCCGCCACGAGCGCGCCGGTCGGCGCGTAGGTCAGGCCCTTGAGTACCAGCGCCGAGCGCTGGAGGTGAATGCGCCAGCCGTGGTCCGGAAAGCTGCCGGTCATGAGCCAGGAGCGCCAGAAGCGCGCCGTCCGCTCGAGGCGCGTGTGGGCGTCCTCCACCGAAAGGTGACGAAGGTCGTCGTGACCCCACGAAAGCCCGCAGCAAAGCGCCTGGCCGGCACGGAGGTTCGTCGTGGCCCTGACAGCACCGCCGTCATCAAGCGACAGCTCGAAGGTCGACGCCAACCGCAGGCCAAGGTCGCCGACCCGGGCGTTGAATCCACCGTTGGCGGGCGACCAGCGAGCCTTCTCCCGTCCGTAGGCCGGCATTGCCCTGCAGTCGATCTCCACCTCGACTTCGCCCTGGATGCACTCCGCGGTTCGCAGGAGCACGTGCCCGGCGTCGTGGCGCGCGGGCGGTCGCAGGTGTACTCCATGGGACTCGGCCTCGTCGCTCCATTGCCCGATCGTGAGCGCATCCCGTACCACGAGCCAACCGGTCGGCGTCGCCCAGGTGGTCTGCAGGACGTTGGTGCCCGGCTCATAGGTTCGGCTGACGGGCGCATATGAGTCGCTCGGGCCGAGCCTGAAGGAGCCGGCTTCGCGGTCGAGCAAGGCCCCGAATACGCTCGGCGAGTCGAAACGAGGCAGGCATAGCCATTCGACGGAGCCGTCGGGAGCGACGAGGGCGCCCGTATGGCAGTCGGACAGAAAGCCGTACTCGGCGATGGGGGGAAAGGACCCGCGCTCCGACTCCTGCACCCGGACCTGCTTACCCCGCGATGCTCGGTGGTAAGCGGTGACGGAAGCGGTAGGACTGCCGTTGGGCGCCACTCCGGCTGGCAGCCGTCGAGCCCGGGGTAGAGAATCCCGCCGGAATGCGTTATGCCTTCGGTGCCCGATCCTCCCGCTTAGGGCCATTTGGAGCGCGAGCCTCGGGTGCGACAGTGACCTGTTGACCCAAGAGGAGGGGCTTTGAAAAGAAGAACGATGCCTCTGCTGATCGCCAGCCTCGTGCTCGCGGCCACCGCCACAGTCGGTCTGGCCGCATGCGGCGACGATGGCGGTGGCGGCGGAGAGACCTCGCTCAACCTGACGATCGGCGACATCGTGCCGCTGACCGGCGATCTGGCCGACTTCGGACCGCCGGGCCGCAAGGCCGCCGACCTGGCCTTGAGGCAGATCCGTGACGCGGGCCAGGAGGTCGGCGCCGACCACACGGTCAGGGTGGTCCACGAAGACGGCCAGACGGACCCGCAGGCCGGTGTGCAGGCCGGGCGCAAGCTGGTCGACGCCGACAACGCGAGCTGCCTCGCCGGCGCGTGGGCCTCCTCGGTGTCGATTCCGGTCGCGCGGTCGGTGGCGATCCGCGAGGACGTCCTGCAGATCTCGCCGGCCTCGACCAGCGACGAGATCACCGGCCTGGAGGACGACGGCCTGATGAACCGGACGGCGCCGCCGGACCGCTTCCAGGGCCCGGCGCTGGCGACCGTGATGGAGGAGGCACTCGGCGGAGCGCAGGGCAAGACGGTCAACATCGGCGCCCGCAACGACGCGTACGGGACGGGACTGTCCGACACGTTCACCGCCGCCTGGGAGGAGAAGGGCGGCCAGATCGGCGAGCGCGTGATCTACGACCCCGAGCAGCCGAGCTACAACTCCGAAGCGCGCCAGATCGTGTCGGGCGGCCCCGACGCGTGGGTGATCATCGACTTCCCGGCTACCTACGAGAACGTCGGCCCCGCGCTCGTGCGGACCGGCGACTGGGACCCGGAGAGGACGTTCGTCACCGACGGGCTCGCGTCCGGCGACCTGCCCGGGAACGCCGGCCGGCAGGCGACCGAGGGCATGCGCGGCACCGCCCCCGGCTCACCCGACGCGGGTGAGGCTGCGGAGGCGTTCGACACGCTGTACACGGACGCACCTGGGCCCGACCGGCAGACGTTCGACGCCCAGAACTTCGACGCCGTGATCCTGTGCTACCTGGCCGCGGTCGCGGCCGGTTCGACGGACGGACCCGATATGGCCGGTGAGCTCCAGAACATCTCCGGCCCGGGTGGCGACCAGTTCACCTGGGAGCAGCTCCCGGACGCGATCCGAGCGCTCCAGGACGGGAACGACATCGACTACGAGGGGGCTTCCGGCCCGGTGAACCTCAACGATGATGGCGACCCGACCGCGGGCGTGTACGACATCTTCCGTTACCGCGACGGAGAGGTCGACGTGTTCGACGAGACTCCGGTCGAGGCTCCCGATGGCGGAGGACAGGCCGAGTAAGGGTCGGGCCGCAAGGCCGCAGACCCGTGCTTGACAGACGGCCGGGGCCACGCGCCCCGGCCGTCTCACGTCTGTGAGGGGTCCTGCTGGGGGCGCTCGAGGCGCGCGCGACCGCCGAGATAGAGCTGCGCGACCTTCTCGTCGGAGAGCAGCTCGTCGCCCCCGCCCTCGAATGCATTCTTGCCGAGGTCGAGCACATAGCCGCGCTGCGACATCGCGAGCGCGCGGCGCGCGTTCTGCTCCACCATCACGATCGTCACCCCGGCCCGGTTGACGTCGGCGATCTTCTCGAAGATGGCCTCCACGAACGCCGGCGCCAGGCCCGCCGAGGGCTCGTCGAGCAGCAGGACGTGCGGGTCGGTCATCAGGGCGCGCGCCATCGCGACCATCTGGCGCTCGCCGCCGCTCATCGTCCCGGCCGACTGCCGGCGGCGCTCGCCGAGCCGCGGGAACAGCTCGTACATGCGGTCGATCTGCTCCCCGGTGCGAGAGGTGTCCAGGGAGCCGACCTCGAGGTTCTCCTCGACTGTGAGACTGGGGAACACGTTGTCGAGCTGGGGCACGTAGTTCATGCCGCGGCGTGTGATCGTGTGCGGCTTGTCGCCGGTGATGTCGTCGCCGGCCAGCGTCACGCGCCCCGCGCGGGGCTTCAGCAGCCCGAAGATCGCCTTGATCAGCGTCGACTTCCCAGCCCCGTTCGGGCCCACGACCGTCACGATCTCACCCTCGCCGACCTCGATCGACACCCCGTTCAGGATGTCGACCTCCTTCACGTAGCCCGCGACCACGCCCTCGGTGGCGAGCACAGCGCCGTTGGAGGGCCTGTCCGCCACCTACCGCTCGCCCCCCACGGCCGCGCCGCCGCCCAGATACGCGTCGATCACGCGCCTGTCCCTGCGCACTTCCTCCGGTGCACCGGCCGCGATCACCTTGCCCTCGGCCATCACGATCACCCGGTCGGAGTGGCCCATCACGACCTCCATGTCGTGCTCGACGAACAGGAAGGTCATGCCCCGCTCCTTGCGCAAGGCATGCATGTGCTCTAGCAGCCGCGCGCCGAGCGTCGGGTTGATGCCGGCCATCGGCTCGTCGAGCAGCAGCATGCTCGGCTCCGCCATCAGCGCGCGGGCGAACTCGAGCAGCTTGCGCTGACCGCCCGAGAGGGTGCCGGCGTAGTCGTCGCGCAGCCGCTCGAGCTGGAACACCTCGAGCAGCTCCTCCGCTCGCGCGCGCACCTCACGTTCCCGGCGCCGCGCCGCGGCCGGTCGCACGACCAGGTTCACGAGGTGCTCGCCGGGCTGGTTGGGAGCGGCCAGCATCATGTTGTCGATCATGGGCATCCGTGCGAGCGCCTTGGTGATCTGGAAGGTGCGCACCATCCCGAGGCCCGCGATCGCGTAGGGGGGACGACGGACGATCTCGCGGCCCTGGAAGCGGATCGACCCGCGGTCGGCGCGGTAGAAGCCCGTGATCACGTTGAAGAGCGTCGTCTTGCCCGCGCCGTTGGGGCCGATCAGGGCGGTCACGGAGCCCTCCTCGACGTCCAACGTCGCCTCGTCCACGGCCAGGATCCCGCCGAAGCGCTTGACGACCCCTTCCACCTCGAGAATCGGCCGTCCGTCTGCGGCGGAGGGCGAACGTCCTTCGGCAGGGTGCGTCGCCGCCACAGGCGGCGGCGCCAATTCACTCGGGCCGTCACTCACCCAACACCATCTCCTCCCTCTTCCCGAAGATACCCTGGGGGCGGAAGGCCATCAGCAGGATCAGCACCAGGCCGACGATCATGAACCGCACCGCCGCCTCCCGCTCGGCACTGATCGGCAGGTCGACGAAGCGGGTGCCCTCGAGGATCGTCCACATGATGATCGCGCCGAACGCGACGCCCCAGTAGTTGGCGAGCCCACCCAGCACGAGCACGGCATACCCGATGAACGTGAACAGCGGCTCGAACTCCTCCGGGTTGAGGAAGTTCAGGTTCAGCGCCAGGAAGAAACCGGCGAGCGCGCCGAGGGTGGCCGAGATCGCCAGCGACTGGAGCTTGTAGCCCAGCGTGTTCTTGCCCAGCGCGCGGGCCGCGTCCTCGTCCTCGCGGATCGCGCGCAGCACGCGGCCCCACGGTGAGCGCTGGGCGAAATGGAGGATCGCGGTCGCGAGCAGGGCGGTCACCCATACGACAAGGAACAGCGGGAACAGCGTCTCGGGGTCGCTCCATCCGAGCGACTGGAGCCATCCCTCGATCGTGTCGGACACGTTGTCCCACTCGCCCTCGAACCCGAACAGCCCCTGATTGCCACCGGTCAGCTCGCGCGCGTTCTGGGCGGTGATGCGCACGATCTCGGCCGCGGCGATCGTCGCGATCGCGAAGTAGTCGGCGCGCAGCCGCAGGGACGGGAGGCCGATCAACAGGCCGAAGCCGATCGCGATCAGCACGGCCGCCGGGAGCGCGAGCCAGAACGACCAGTCGTACTTCACGACCAGGATGCCCATCGCGTATGCCCCGATCGCCATGAACCCCGCCTGCCCGAAGTTGACGATCCCGGTGAAGCCGACGTTCAGCTGCAGGCCGAGCGAGAACAGCGTGTAGATGCCGGCCAGGATCCCGACGCTGGTCCAGAAGCCGAAGCTTGTGAAGGCCTCGAAAGTGACCGCGAAAGGCAGCGTCATATCGCCTTCGCCTTGCCGAAGATGCCCTGGGGCCGGACGAACAGCACGAGGATCAGC
>JBOGZM010000334.1:0-2073 GCA_050697255.1 Solirubrobacterales bacterium | reverse complement strand
TCCCAACGCCGACACCTACTGGGTCGGCGACGCCGGGCCGGGCCCCTCGTTCATCGAGGCGAACGGCAAGGAACACTTCTACACCCAGAAGACCGCCGGCTGGATGGCCCACAACGTGGTGCACATGGCCCGGATCCTGAACGAGCACCCGATTCCGCCGGAGGGCAACACGGTGCCCTGCAAGCACGCGGGCTAGATGATTGATTCCAAATTACGCCCGTCCCGGCCCGCGACGGGGGCGAATTGAGGAGTCGTCCTGCCGACCGCGCCGCTCGCGGGCCACGCCGTCATCGCCGAGATCGATGAGCCCGGCCGGCACTTCGCCCCCTGCGGTCATCGATCCGGAATCAACCAGCTAAGCAGCGCCGTACGGAGGAATGTTCTGGAAGGGCGCGGGCCGCGGATCGTCCGCGTCGCGGGGCTTGGGCTTCGCCTCGACCGTCGCCTTCAGCGGGTCTCGCCGCATGCCGGCCGGCAGCGGCACCCTGACGACCTCCCACTGCCCGTCCACCTCGCGCGGAATCCAGGTGTGTGTGGCACGCTCCGGATGCTCGCGCCGCAGACGCTCGCATTCCCCGCGTGCCTGGTCCCGATCCACGTGCCGACCTTACCGCGACCTGTAGCATCGCGCGAGTGGCTGCGCCGCCCCGACCGACCGCCACCGCCGCGGGCGAGCTGACGCTCGGCGGCGACATGAACGTGCGCCGGCTCGGGTTCGGCGCGATGCGCATCACGGGCCCGGGCATCTGGGGCGAGCCCGAGGACCGTGACGGCGCGATCGCGTTGCTGCGGCGCGTCGTCGAGCTCGACGTCAACTTCATCGACACCGCGGACTCCTACGGCCCCGCGGCGAGCGAAGAGCTGATCGCCGAGGCCCTGCACCCATATCCACCCGACCTCGTGGTCGCGACCAAGGGCGGGCTCACCCGCTCCGGCCCGGGGCGCTGGGAGCCCGACTGCCGGCCCGAACGCCTGAAGCGCTGCTGCGAGGAGTCCCTGCTGCGGCTGAGGCTCGACGCGATCCCCCTCTACCAGCTCCACACCCCGGATCAGAAGGTGCCGTTCGAGGAGTCGGTGGGCGCGCTTGCCGACCTGCGCGAGGAGGGCAAGGTACGCCACGTCGGCCTTTCCAACGTGGGGGTCGAGCACGTCGAGCAGGCGCGGAAGATCGTGCCGATCGTGTCGGTGCAGAACCGCTACTCGGTCACGGCGCGCAACTCCGAGGACGCGCTGCAGGCATGTGAAGAACAGAGGCTCGGCTTCATCCCGTGGTTCCCGCTCGACGCCGGCCGCATCGGACACCACGCGCTGGCCGAGGTCGCCGCCGCGCATGACGTTACGCCGATGCAGGTGGCGCTCGCGTGGCTGCTCCAGCACTCCGAGGTGATGCTGCCGATCCCGGGCACGTCGTCGATCGAGCACCTCGAGGAGAACGTGGCCGCGGCGGCGCTGCGCTTGACGGACGAAGAGCTCGCCAAGCTGGAGGAGAGCGGCGCCTGACACCCGGGTCGTCTTCAGATGACGAGCTGGCGTTCGCGGGAGCCGCGCGGCAGGCCGAGCTCTTGCGTGACCGGCAGGTCTCGGCGCGCGAGCTGGTCGCCCTCCACCTGGAGCGGATCGAGCGAGTCGATCCCCGGCTAAACGCATTCAGGGTCGTGCTGGGAGAGCAGGCGCTCGCGGAGGCGGAGCGCGCGCAGGCGCGGCTCGACGCGGGCGAGACGGCCCCGCTGCTGGGTGTCCCGGTGGCGATCAAGGACGAGTTCGACGTCGCCGGACAGCTCAACACGCTCGGGTGTGCCACCTCCGACGAGCCGGTCCGCGAGGATTCCGAGGTCGTGCGCCGCCTGCGGGCGGGGGGCGCAATCCCGATCGGCATCACGAACGTCCCGGAGCTGACGATCTGGCCGTTCACCGAAACGAAGACGTGGGGCAGGACGCGCAACCCCTGGGATCCCGATCGCGTGCCGGGCGGCTCCAGCGGCGGGTCGGGCGCCGCGGTCGCCGCGGGTCTCGCGCCCGTCGCGCTGGGGTCCGACGGCGCCGGCTCGATCCGGATCCCGGCGGCGTCGTGCG
>JBOGZM010000333.1:0-2271 GCA_050697255.1 Solirubrobacterales bacterium | reverse complement strand
TCGACCAGGCGATGGCGGAGCGCCAGCGCGAGAAGCTCGAGCGGCTGCGCGACGAGCGCGACTCGGCGGCAGCCGAGCAGGCGCTCGGGCGGCTGCGGGCGGCGGCCGCGGGCGACGAGAACCTGATGCCCGCGATCATCGAGGCCGTCCACGCCTACTGCACCCTGGGCGAGATCTCCGGCACGATGCGCGAGGTCTTCGGCGAATACAAGGCGCTTGCCGCGATCTGATGAATAGGTCCGTCATTTCCTTCGGCGGAAATGACGGGAGCTCCGCGGGCGCGAAGCTTGCATCGCCCGTCGTTCAGCTCGGCGTGATGCTGGGTGCGTTCGCCTGTGCGACGCTGGTCGCCAAGGCGGCCGGGGCCGAGTGGGGAACGGCTTCGGCCTTCGGCCAGATGGCCTTCGCGGCTGCGCTGGTGGCCCTGCTGCTGCGGGCCCCATAAGGCTGACCGGCTCTTCTGGCGCGGGATAGAGTCAACTCGTGATGAGGCGCCGCGTGGCGATCCTGTTCGTCCTGGGCGCCGCCGCGTGCGCCCTCCCGGCCACCGAGGCCGGCGCCGCCGGCCCGTTCAAGTCCTGCGCTCCCGGCTCCCCGCTTCAGTGCGCGCGAATCGCCGTCCCACTCGATCGCACCGGCGCCACGCCGGGCACGGTGGGCCTCCACGTCGAGCGCCTGCGCGCGCGCGGCCGCCGCGACGGTGCGCTGATCGCGCTCGCCGGGGGACCCGGCGAGGCCGCGACGCCGTACATCTTCGACTGGGCGTTCGAGTTCCGGTCCGCCCTGCGCAACCGCGACCTGGTGGTGTTCGACCAGCGCGGCACAGGCCGCTCCGGAGCGCTGCGCTGCCGCCGGCTGTTCGTGCCGGTCAGCCGAACTCCCCTGGAGCAGGCGCAGGCCGCCGAGCGCTGCGCCCAGTCGCTGGGCCCGCGGCGGGCCCACTACACGTCGCGCGACTCGGTGGACGACGTCGATGCCGTGCGGCGTGCGATCGGAGTGCACAAGATCACCCTCTTCGGGGTGTCCTACGGAACCAAGGTCGCGCTCGGGTATGCCGCGAAGTACCCGCAGCACGTCGAGCGGCTGGTGCTCGACTCCGTCGTGGAGCCGAGCGGGCCGGGAGCGTTCTCGGAGGAGACCCTCGCGGCCGTCCCCCGCGTGCTCCGCACCCTCTGCCTGCGCGGATGCGAGGAGATCACCGAGGACGTGGTCGGCGACCTCTCGGCGCTGCTGGTCGCGATGCGCGGCGGCCTGCTGTACGGACCGCTGGTGGGCGCGGACGGGCGGCGCCAGCGCGCACGGATCGGCCGCCTGCGCCTGCTCGGGCTCCTGCTGGCGGGCGACTTCGACCCGACCTTGCGGGCTGAGCTCCCCGCCTCGCTGCGCGCGGCCCGCGAGGGAGACACCGCCCCGCTGCTGCGGCTCGCGTTGCGCAGCGAGCGCGGGGCGGGCCCGGTGCCGCAGGGCTACCTGAGCGACGCCCTCTACGCGGCGACCCTGTGCGAGGAGGGACCGCTGCCATGGACCCGGACGACGCCCGTGGGGGCGCGGCTCGGCGTCGCGGAGGCGAACGTAAGGGCGCTGCCACCGCCGTCGCTTGGGCCCTTCGACCGCACCACGGTGCTGTTCGCGTCGCCCGCGGTCCAGGTCTGCAGCCGCTGGCCGACGGCACCCGCGGAGCCGAGGCTGCCCGATGGTCCGTTCCCGGCCGTGCCCACGCTCGTGCTCGCCGGAGAGAACGATCTGCGCACCCCGCTGGAGGCAGCGCGCCGCATCGCGGCCCGGATTCAGGGCGCGACGCTGGTCTCAGTGCCCGAAATGGGGCACTCGGTGCTGAGCGGGTTCCCGCGCAACTGCGGCCTGCGCGCCGCGAACGACTTCTTCGCGGACCGGGCGGTGCGGCCGTGCGTACCCCGCCGGCGGACCTTTCCTCCCCTGCCCCCGATCCCGCGCGCACTCGCACAGGTCGACCCCGAGCCGCAGGTCGGCGGTCGGCGGGGGCGGACGATCAGCGCGGTCGGGCTGACGCTGGCGGACGCCCTCGACCAGCTGCTGAGCGCCTCGCTGTTCGCCGGCGACGAGCAGAGCCTCCTGCGCGTCGGAGGTCTGCGCGCCGGCTACGTGCGGGCCGGCGAGACGACCCTCGAGATGCACGGCGTGGTGTACGTGCCGGGCGTGCGCCTGCGGGGCCGGATCATCTTCAACGACGCACCCCATGGCGCGCTGCGCATCACGGGCCACGCGGCCGCGCGCGGGCGGCTGGTCTTCCGC
>JBOGZM010000332.1:0-3477 GCA_050697255.1 Solirubrobacterales bacterium | reverse complement strand
GGCGCAGCGCGCGCGCCACCTCGGGCGCCGACAGCCGCGCGAGCTCGAACTGACCCCGGATGTACCGGCGCCAGTGCGGGTCGTCCGGCGCGAAGTCGTGGATCTCCACGCCCCGCCCGGTGCGGATCGCGTCCTCGAGCCGATCCCACCAGTCCCAGTAGTCGCCGCAGTTCTCGATGTGCGTCCCGACGTAGGTGTCCGAGGCCGGGTCGAGCCACTTGCGGGCGGCGCGGCTGAGCGAATAGGTGCCGCCGCCGCGCTCCACCTGATCGAGCGCCGCCAGCGACTCGAGCAGCAGCAGCGTGCCCTCCTGCGTGGCCGCGATGTCACGCGCGACCTCCTCCGCGGTGGCAGGGCCGCGCGCGAGCCGCTCGAACACGCCCATGCGCACCCCCGCGATCGTGACGCGGGACATCGGCATGCCGAACATCGCATGGCCGTCGGGCACCGGGGCCAGGTTCATCCGGATCGCGATCCGCTCGAGCGGATTGTCGGGCCGCAGGCCGGGCCTCACCAAGAGCCTCAGATCACTCCTGCGGCCCGGGCGCCCGCGACGGTCTCGCGCAGCGTCCGGCGGGCGTCGTGCGCGGGCCTCCAGCGCAGCTCGTGACGCGCCTTCGCCGTGTCCATCAAGACGGGTTTCCGGATCGCGTTGATCCAGCGCGCCTGGGCGGGGACGAGCGGTGCCCGCGACAGGAGCTCGGCCAGCGCACCGAGCGCCGCCCGCGGAATCCGGATCGAGCGCCAGCCAAGGGCCTCGGCGACGTCGCCGACCGTGATCGGGGCTTCGGCCGCCAGGTTGTATGTGCCCGGTGCGCCCTGGCCCACGACGGCTGCGCGGATCGCGGTCGCGACGTCGTCGTGGTGCACGAGCTGGAACGGCGTCCCGGTGTCCGGCAGCACGGGCCCGATCAGCGGCGCCGAGTCGAGCGCGCGCCACAGGGGCCGCACCCGCGACCCGAGGATCGTCTGGCCGGTGAAGCCCTCGACCAGCGTCGGCGCGTCCCGCCCGCCCACGATGCAGGGGCGGAAGACGAAGGCCTCGGTCGCCGACCCGGCGACCACGTCGTCGAGCAGCGCCTCCAGCTCGGCCTTCTGGGCGGAGTAGTAGAACTCCCGCGTGCCTCGCGAGGGCACGTCCTCGGTGAGCACGTCGGGGTTGTCGTCATGAAAGCCGTAGGCGGCCACGGACGACGTGTAGACCAGGCGCTTCGCACCTGCGGCGACGGCCGCCTCGAAGACGTTCCGCGAGCCCTGGAGGTTGATCGCCCGCGTCTCCTCGCGGCCGCCGAAGATGATGAACGCAAGATGCACCACGACGTCGGCGCCGGCGACGAGCTCGTCCACAGAGCCCCGGTCGAGCACGTCCCCGCGACGGTACTCGGTGCGCTTCCACCCGTGCGCGCGCGGGTCGAACGGCCGCCGCGCCATCCCGACGATCCGGCCCACGCGCGGCGAGCGCTCCAGCGCGCGGATCACGGACCGGCCGATGTCCCCGGTGGGACCGGTGACCGCGACCGTGAGGCGACTGCCGTCGGCCGGTTGAGCCACTACAGGTCGACTGGTGGGTAGTAGTTCTCCGCTCCGACCTGCCTCACGTCACTCAGCCAGTCGCCGTCGTACTGCTCGCTCGGGCCCTGCATGATCGGGTCCGCGAACTCCCAGGCCTGGCGCTTGTACGTCCAGTTGTCCGGCTGCAGCCGGTGGGCTTCCCGGAACCAGGGCACCGCAGCGTCGGGACGGCCCGCGCGGTGCAGGTGCTGGCCGAGCTCGAAGCTTGCCGCGGCACGGGAGGTCTCGGCCGGTCGCGGAGTCGAGCGCGCCACGACCACATCCGGGTCGAGAGCGTAGGTGCTCTCGGTGCCGTTCGCAACCCAGTCGCGCAGGGCGACGACGTAGCGCTCGGGCTCGATGCGCATCCTGGCGGCCTCTTGGAGCATCTCCACGATGCGTGGCGGTGCCTCAGCCGGCACCGGCAGCTCCGCGATCACGGCGCGACCCGGGAACGCGGGCTCCGGTGGGCGCACGATCGTGCCCTGCTCGTCGATCCAGATGCCGCTTGGCACGTTCACCACGCCGAGTAGCTCGTCCAGGCGGTGCGCCTCGTCGACCAGGGCGGGATGCTCGGGCTGCGCCAGGTCGATCCACGGGCCGGCCGCTTCCGCACCGCCCGTGTCGAGCGCCACGGTCACGATCTCCAGGCCTTCCGGATTAAGCTCGGTGCGCAGGCCCTGCCACACGGGCAGGTCGAAGCGGCACCCTCACCAGGAGGCCCACACGACCAGCAGGACCTTCCTGCCGCGCAGCGAGGAGAGGGAGAAAGGCCTTCCGTGACGGTCCGGAAGCGTGAGCTCCGGCAACTCTGCGGAGAGGAGCGCACGGTCGCCCGATTCCGGACCGAGCGCCCACAGCCCGTGCTGCTCGTCGTGGACCAGCGCCATGCCGAGCCGCTCGGCGAGGACGCGAACGTCGATGCGCTCGCCGACGTCCCCGGGGAGGGGCACGCAACGATCCGCCTTGCACGCACCCTCAAGCCTGATCGCCCAGCCGGTGCGAGCCTGCAGCTCCTCCCGGGTGACTTCGAGCCGCTCGAGGATCACGCCACGATCGTACGGCAAGCAAAGGGCCCGGCGAAAGCCGGGCCCTTGCGAACGGCGAACCGCGAACGGCGTACGGCCGTCTTACATCATGTCCGGCATGCCGCCGCCGGGCATGCCGACGGGCTCCTTCTCCGGAATCTCCGCCACCACGCACTCGGTGGTGAGGATGTTCTTCGCGATCGACGCCGCGTTCTGCAGCGCGGACCGCGTGACCATCGTGGGGTCGATCACGCCGGCCTTCACGAGGTCCTCGTAGGCCTCCGTGGCCGCGTTGAAGCCCTCGCCGGGCTTCATCTCGCGTACCTTCGACACCACGATCGAGCCCTCGACGCCCGCGTTCTCCGCGATCTGGCGCAGCGGCTCCTCGAGCGTGCGCAGCACGATCTGGGCGCCGGTGCGCTCGTCGGGGTCCTCGTAGCCATCGAGGTCGATCGCCTCGGAGGCGTTCAGCAGCGCGACACCGCCGCCCGGCACGATGCCCTCCTCGAGGGCCGCGCGGGTGGCCTGCAGCGCGTCCTCGACGCGGTGCTTGCGCTCCTTCATCTCGGTCTCGGTGGCCGCGCCGACCTTCACGACGGCAACGCCGCCCGACAGCTTCGCGAGCCGCTCCTGGAGCTTCTCGCGGTCGAAGTCGGAGTCGGTGTTCTCGATCTCGGACTTGATCTGCTTGATGCGGCCCTTGATCCCCTCCGTGTCGCCGGCGCCGTCGATGAGCGTCGTGGTGTCCTTCGCCACGACCACCTTGCGGGCCTGGCCGAGCTGGGTGAGCTGGGTGTTCTCCAGCTTCAGACCCATCTCCTCGGTGATCACCTCACCGCCGGTCAGGATCGCGATGTCCTCCAGCATCCGCTTGCGGCGGTCGCCGAAGCCCGGGGCC
>JBOGZM010000331.1:0-6057 GCA_050697255.1 Solirubrobacterales bacterium | reverse complement strand
GCCCCACCGGGCCGAGCCCCAGCACGACGACGGTGTCGCCGGCCCGCACGCCGCCCGACACGACCGCGTGGTACCCGGTGCCCATCACGTCACCGGCGAACAGCGCGGCGTCGTCGGACATCCCGTCGGGTACGCGCCGCAGCGTCAAGTTCGCGCGCGGCACCAGCACCTGCTCGGCCTGCGCGCCCGGCAGTGACCCGAGCGTCGCGCCGTGGCCGAACACGCGTGCCTCGTCGCACTTGTGGTACTGGCTCCGCATGCAGAAGAAGCACGACCCGCAGGCAGTGTGAAAGCAGCCCAGCACGCGGTCGCCCACGTCGACCTTGGTGACCGCGTCCCCGGTTGCGATCACCTCACCGACGAACTCGTGCCCGATCACGAACCCCGGCTCGATCTTCACCCGCCCGTGGTAGATGTGCAGGTCGGAGCCGCACACGCCCGTCGCCTCCACCTGCACGATCGCGTCGTCGGGCGCGAGCAGCTCCGGCTCGGGCCGCTCGTCGACGCGCACCTCGCCGGGAGCCTGGAACGTGACCGCCTTCATCGCGTTGCGCCTACCGCCGCTGACCCGCAGGGCGGACGAGCACCTCGTTCACCGCCACCCGCCCGGGCCCGGCGACGGAGTACAGGATCGCCTCTGCGATGTCGTCCGGCGCGAGCGGCTCGCCGATCTCCTCGCGCATCTTCTCGATCGCGTCGACCACCATCGGGTGGGTGTTGTGACCCTGGAGCTCCGTGGCGACGAACCCGGGCTCGATCACGGTCACCTTCACGTTGGCGGCGGCGACCTCCTGGCGCAGCGCCTCCGAGAACGCGTTCACCCCGAACTTGGTCAGGTTGTAGACCGCCGCGCCAAAGGTCGCAAAGCGGCCCGCGACCGAGGAGACGTTGACGATGTGGCCGCTGCCCTGCTCGCCCATGATCGGCAGCACCGCGTGCGTGCCGTACAGCAGGCCCAGCAGGTTCACCTCGATCATGCGGCGCCATTCGCTCGTGTCCGCGCCGATCACGGGACCGAGCAGCATCACCCCCGCGTTGTTCACGAGTATGTCGAGCCGGCCCAGCTCCTCCTTCGTGCGCGTCACGAACGCGTTCGCCTGAGCCTCATCCGCGATGTCGGTCTCGATGGCGATCGCGCGCCCGCCCTCGTCGTTGATCCGCTCCGCAAGCGCCTCGATGCGATCCGAGCGCCGCGCCGCCAGCGACACCGCTGCGCCGGCGCCGGCGAGCTTCGCTGCGGTCGCCTCCCCGATGCCTGACGAGGCCCCGGTGATGGCGGCCACGCGGCCCGATAGATCTGGGTTGTGCATTCGATCCTCCTCAAGGAGCGGCAAGCGTTTCGCGCAGGCCGGTGTCAATGTCACGCGGCGCGTAACCCAGCTCGCGTCGCGCCTTCTCGTCGGTGGCCCAGAACGTGACGCCGTCGGACGTGCGAATCAGCTCGCGCAGGTTCGGCGGGAAGCCCATCGCCTTGCCGACCAGCGGCCCGATCGGGATCGCAAGCTTCATCGCGGCGACGGGCAGCTCCCGCTTCGGCGCCTTGCGGCCCGAGATCTCGGCAACCTTTTCGATCAGATCCCGCATCCTCGCGATCTCTCCGCCCAGGACGTAGGCCTCCCCCACCTTCCCCTGGTCGTGCGCGCGCACGATGCCGTCCGCGACGTCGTCCACGTGCACCAGGTTGAAGCCGGTCTCCGGGAACATCAGCATCTTGAGCTTTCCCGTCCGCGTCTGGTCGATGATGTTGCCGAGCTCGGAGTGATCGCCGGGACCGTAGACGCCGCCGGGCTGCACGATCACGATCGGCGCGCCCTTGGCGATCCGGTCGAGCGCCACCTGATGTGAGCGGAACTTGGTCTCGTCGTAGCACGACAGGAAGTCCTCCCCGCTGCGGGCGTAGCTCTCGTCCACCACCTCACCGTGGGTGTTCCCGAACACCGCCACGGTCGAGACATAGACGATCCGCTGCACGCCGGCAGCCGTCGCGGCGTCCAGCACGCGCTCGGTGCCGCGCACATTCGAGTCCCACATCGCCTCGCGCTCTGACGCCGGAATGCCCACCTTGTACACCGCCGCGATGTGGAACACGGCGTCGCACCCCTGCACCCCGTCGCGGATCGCCTGCTCCGACGACAGGTCCCCCTCGACCAGCTCGACGCCCTGCTCCCGCAGGTCGCGCGCCTTGTCGGGCGAGCGCACCAGCGCCACCACGTCGTCGCCACGTTCCCGCAGCCTGCGAATGAGGCGGCTGCCGATGAAGCCGGTGCCGCCTGTCACGAACGCCTTCATTGATCAACCCTCCCGGGGCCGTTGCCGCGCGGATACTAGTCGGCGACATCTTTCCGCATAATGCGCGCATGGCAAAGGCGGGAGACGTGCTGGAAAACCCGTTCACGGGTCAGAACCTGACATTCCTGCGCACCACGGCCGACACCGGCGGGGAGCTGCTCGAGGTCGAGTCGCGCTGGACGGGCGGCGGCCAGGAACCCCCGGAGCACCACCACCCCTACCAGAGGGAGCGCTTCGACGTGCTCGAGGGGGAGTTGCGGGCGCGGGTCGGAGACGTCGAGCACACCGTGCGCGCCGGCGAGACCCTTGACGTGCCGGCCGGGACGCCACACTCGATGTGGAATCCTGCCGCCGGCCGCGCCCGCGCGGTCTGGCAGACGCGCCCCGCGCTGAAGACCGAGGCGTTCTTCGAGTTGGCGTGGGGCCTTGCACAGGCGAGCGCGAGCGGCGCGGCAGGTCCCGGCCCGGAGGAGGCGGCGGCGATGATGCATGAGTACGCGGACGAGTTCCGGCTCGGGCGTCCTGACACGGGATGAGCTGGCTGCGCCGCCACCGGGGGCGGAGCGAGCCGCGCGCGCCGGGCCAGGGTGAGCTGCTGGTCGGCGACCCGCGCTTCGACGACTGGGAGGTGGTGGGCGACTTCGACAGCGTCGCGGCCGCGCGTGCGTGGCGCCAGCACCTGGAGGAGTCCGGGGTCGAGGCGGTGATCACCTCGGACCGGCCGCTGGACCGCTTCGGCCGGGGAGACATCGCGCTGCGGGTGCCGCCCGGCCGCTGGAGCGAGGCCGAGGAGCTCCTGAGCGGCCTGGACCTGGAGGACTGACATCACCGACCGGGTCGAGATCGTGAGACGCACGGCAGACCAGTGGAATCGCCGCGCCTGGGCCGAGATGGAGGCCGCGGTGGAGCCTGGCCTGACCGTCGTGCCCCCGGACGGATGGCCCGAGGGAGACACGATCGAGGGATGGCCGGGGTGGAAGCGGCAGATCGAAAGGCTCAAGGACTCGTGGGGCGAGGACCACGTGGAGATCGAGGAACTGTCTGAAGCTGGGAACAAGGTGTTCGTGAAGTACCGGTGGACGATGCGGGGAAAGGACAGCGGCATCCCGTTCGAGCAGCCGACGTGGTGCGTGTTCACCTTTCGCGGCAACCGGGTCGCCCGCATGGAGTACTTCATGGACGAGTCGCTCGCGCTCGAGGCGGCCCGCACGCCGGAGTAGCCTCTAGGAGATGCGCCGCACCAAGATCGTCGCCACGCTCGGTCCGGCCACTCACAACCCCGAGATCCTGAGCGGGCTGATCAAGGTGGGCGCGGACGTCCTGCGCCTCAACTTCTCCCACGGCACGCGCGAGGACCATGCCCGCCTGGTGGAGATGGCGCGGGCCGCCGCCCGGAAGGCGGGACGCGAAGTCGGGGTGCTGGGGGACATTCCCGGACCGAAGATCCGGCTCGGAGACATCGAGGGCGACGTGATGCACCTGCGCAACGGGCAGGAGCTGACCCTCACCACGGACGGGACGCACAACGGGCCTGACACGATCCCGGTCGGATGGCGGGGTCTGCCCGGCGCGGTCGAGCCGAACGACGTGATCTACCTCGCGGATGGGTCCATCCGGCTGCGGGTGCGCAAGGCCGGCGAGTCGCGGGTCGTTACCCGGGTCGAGACAGGCGGGACCGTCGCCTCGCACCAGGGGATGAACCTGCCGGGCGTCGAGGCGGTCCCCTCCGCGGTGGGCGAGTCCGATCTCGACTGGGTCGACTTCGCGATCGACCACGGCATCGACCTGCTGGCGGTTTCCTTCGTGCGCAGGGCGAGCGACCTCGACCCCGTGCACGCGCGGCTGGCCGAGCGGGACCAGGACATCCCCGTGATCGCGAAGATCGAGAAGCGCGAGGCAGCCGAGGCCGCCGAGGAGATCATCCAGGCCAGCGGCGGGATCATGGTCGCGCGCGGAGACCTGGGCATCGAGGTGCCGATCGAGAGCGTGCCCCAGATCCAGAAGCGATTGCTGGCCCTGGCGGGGCGCTACTCGAAGCCCTCCATCACGGCCACGCAGATGCTGGCGTCGATGGTGCGCTCCACCCGCCCGACCCGCGCGGAGGCGACCGACGTCGCGAACGCCGTGTATGACGGCACCGACGCGCTGATGCTCTCGGAGGAGACCGCGATCGGCCGCCACCCGATCGAGGCGGTGCGCATGATGGCCCGCATCGCCGAGGAGTCCGAGGGCCACCTCCCGTACCAGGAATGGATGCACAGCCGCACGCGCCATCCCGAGCACGACGTCGCGGACACCGTCTCATACGCGGCCGTGGCGGCCGCGTATCAGCTCGACCTGGCGGTGCTCGTGGTGCCGACGCGCAGCGGCCGCACGCCGCGGCTGGTTTCTGCCCACCGGCCGCGCGTCCCCGTGCTCGCGCTCTCGGAACGCATGGAAACCGTGCGCCGCGCGAACCTGCTGTTCGGCGTGCAGTCCGCTCCCCACGACGAGCCCCCCACGCTCGACGAGCTGCTCGCCGGCTGCGCCATGCGCGCACGCGAGCTCGGCTTTGCGAGGTCGGGTGACCTGATCGGGATCACGGCTGGGCTTGCGGGCCAGGGACTCGGCACCAACCTGCTGGAGGTGCACCGGGTCCCCTAGTGCCGCGACTGCCAATGCTGACGGGTCGCAGGTCGGCGACTAGGAGGCTCTGCGCTGCTCGAGGTCGGCGCCCTCGAATGCGTCGCGGGCCGATTCCACGATCTCCTGCGCGCCCCGCTCCAGATCGGCAAGGACATCCTGGAAGAACTCGTAGTACTTCAGCTCGGGCGGCACGCGATCGGAGCCGTCGTAGCCGACCACGACCTGGCTCGGCCCGGCGCTCACGTGCCGCTTTGAGCGTGTGTCAGGTCCAGCTCGACCGGGACCGCGTCGGCGGCCAGCGGCTCGACTGGCTGCACCGGCTCGACGCTCCGGGAGAGATAGTGCGAGAGGTACTGGCCGGCGACCTTCGTCTCCGGCCACCAAAGCATGTGGGTGCTGACGACGGAGCTGTCCCCGTGCCCGCCGGCGATCTCGGAGCGCATGAATCGGGCGCCTTCGCCGGTGAGCAGGAGCCCCCGCAGGACCGGGCGGAAGGGCTCGGCCTCCACCGGAGACCCGGCTCGCACGGCGATCGCCCGCGCCGCGGCATCTGCCTGCTGGGTCGCGATTCCCCCCTGCTTGACCGGAAACGCGGTCACGTCGCCGGCCGCGAAGACGTCCTCGCAACCACGAACCTGTCCATGGTCGTCGGTGGGCAGGAAGCCCTGCGCGTCGTGGGGCAGCCCCGCGGGCGCGCGCCCCCGGAACAGGGGTAGAGCCACGACGCGGTCGGCCTCCACCGACCCGCTCGGCGCCACCGACAGCGACCCGTTCTCAAACGCCATGGGAACCGTGGAGGTGCGCAGCTCGAGTCCGCGCTCCTCCAGCAGGGACGCGACGGCATCGCTTGCCTGCCGTCCGAATATCCCCATCGGAGCCGATTCTGACGTGACCAGCGTGAAGCGCGCGGACACGTCGTGCGAGTCCGGGCGCGACGCCGTCATCAGCGCAAGCTCGTACATGGGCAGGGGCCAGGCGGTCCCGGACGGCACGGCGAACGCGACGCTGCGGACACGGCCCGAGTCGATGTCGGCGAGGAGGGCCTCGAAGGCCGGGCGGTCCGCCGACCCGCGGAAGGTGAGCGCGCCCGGCACTGCCTCGCGTGGCTCGGCGCCCGTCGTGACCAGGAGCGAGTCGTAGGAG
>JBOGZM010000330.1:0-4066 GCA_050697255.1 Solirubrobacterales bacterium | reverse complement strand
GCCTCATCCCGTTCGGCGGAACGTTTCTCGTGTTCTCCGACTACGCGCGAAACGCCGTGCGCCTCGCCGCACTGATGCACCAGCGCGTGATTCTGGTGTACACGCACGACTCGATCGGACTCGGCGAGGATGGCCCGACGCATCAACCCGTCGAGCAGCTCGCGTCGCTGCGGGCGGTGCCGGGCCTCGTCACCATGCGGCCCTCCGACGCGAACGAGACGGTGGAGGCCTGGCGCGTCCTGACGAGGTTCCACCACTCGCCCGTCGCGCTGGTCCTCACCCGTCAGGCGGTTCCGACGCTGGACCGGAGCCGCTATGCGTCGGCAGCGGGACTCGGGCGCGGCGCCTATGTGCTCGCCGACGCTGACGATGGAGAGCCGGAGCTGATCCTGCTCGCGAGCGGCAGCGAGGTGCAGCTCTGCATCGGCGCCTATGAGCAGCTCACCGCTGAGGGTGAGAAGGTGCGCGTCGTGAGCATGCCGTCCTGGGAGCTCTTCGACCTCCAGCCGCAGGGCTACAGGGAGGAGGTGCTGCCGCCGGCGGTGCGCGCGCGTGTCTCGGTGGAGCAGGGCTCGACGCTCGGCTGGGAGCGCTTCGTCGGGACCGAGGGCGCGATGATCGGTATGCACACCTTTGGTGCCTCGGCCCCTCTCAAGGATGTTCAAAGGAAATTCGGCTTCACGCCCGAGGCGATAGTCGAGGTGTGCAGGGAACAGCTCGATCTGCACGGCCGCGTGAGCGGTCGGGCCGGGGCCTGATCGCGGGGAGAGTGGCGATGCGCGTGAGCGCGAGGAGAGAGGCTCGAACGAGCCTGCCGCGCGAGATCGAGTCCGAGATCGCAGCCACGATCGCCGACTGGGAGGCGGGCGGCAAGGTGCGCCGCCTGTGGGAGGGCGATCCGACGCTCTGGACCGGTGCGGACGAGGCGCGATGGCTGGGCTGGCTCGGGATCGTCGAGGACCAGCTTGCGCACTCGGAGCGGTTCGCCGCCCTCGCGCGCGACGTGCAGGAGGCCGGTTTCACCCACGTGCTCCTGCTGGGCATGGGCGGTTCCAGTCTCTTCCCTGAGCTCCTCAGCCTGACATTCGGACCGCGGGACGGGTTCCCGGAGCTCCATGTGCTCGACTCGACCGATCCCGCTCAGGTGAAGAGCGCGGAGCGCAAGGTCGATCTTGCGAGCACGCTCTTCATCGTCTCGAGCAAGTCCGGTACGACCCTCGAGCCGAACGTCTTCGAGCAGTACTTCTTCGAGCGCGTGTCGGAACTGGTCGGAGCGCGGGAGGCGCCGCAGCGGTTTGTCGCGATCACCGACCCGGGCTCGAAGCTGGAGCAGATCGCCGAGCGGGCGGGGTTCCGCCATGTCGCCCGCGGCGTCGAGTCGATCGGCGGCCGTTACTCGGCGCTCTCGGACTTCGGCATGGTGCCCTGCGCCATGATGGGAGTGGACGTGCGCGAGCTGCTCGACTCGGCGCAGCGGATGGCGCAGGGCTGCGGCTCCGGCTGGCCGGGCGCGGACAACCCGGGCCTCACCCTCGGCGCGACGATCGGTGTCTGCGCAAAGGAGGGGCGCGACAAGCTCACGCTCGTGACGTCGCCCGGGATCGGCGCCCTGGGCGCCTGGCTCGAGCAGCTCCTCGCGGAGTCCACGGGCAAGCAGGGTCAAGGCGTGGTCCCTGTCGACCGCGAGCCGCTCGGGACCCCGGATGCGTACGGGCCGGACCGCCTCTTCGTATACCTGCGATTGGCGTCGGCCCCCGATCCCGGTCAGGAGCGGGCGATCGAGGCGATCGAGCGCGCGGCGCACCCGGTCGTGAGGATCGAGCTCGACCAGCTTCATGATCTCGGCGGTGAGGTCTTCCGCTGGGAGTTCGCGACCGCGGTCGCCGGCGCGGTGCTCGGCATCAACCCGTTCGACCAGCCGGACGTCGAGGCGTCCAAGCTCATCACCCGCGAGCTGACGGGCTCCTACGTACAGACCGGCGCGCTGCCGGAGGACACGCCGAGCGCCTCCCGCGGCGACCTGGAGCTGTTCGCCGACGAGCGGAACGCCTCGGAGTTGGCGGCAGCCGCGGGGGGCGATTCGTTCGAAGAGCTGCTGGCTGCGCATCTCGCCCGGGTCGGGGACGGCGACTACGTGGCGCTGCTCGCGTACGTCGAGATGAGCGCCCAGCACGAGCAGGTGCTCGCCGAGATCCGCAGCGCGGTCAGGGACCGCACCGGCGCTGCCACCTGCGTCGGCTTCGGCCCCCGTTTCCTGCACTCGACCGGCCAGGCCTACAAGGGCGGGCCAAACTCGGGCGTGTTCCTCCAGATCACCTGCGACGACGCCGCGGACGTGGAGGTCCCCGGGCAGAAGTACTCGTTCGGCGTGGTGAAGGCGGCACAGGCGCGCGGAGACCTCCAGGTGCTCGTCGAGCGTGAGCGGCGCGCGCTTCGAATCCACATCGGCGAGGACGTGGGCGCCGGCCTTGCGGCGATGCGCGCGGCCGTCGAGCACGCGCTGCCATAGATCAAGCCAAAGGGAAGGAAGGGAAAGGTCATGCAGCTTGGAATGGTCGGCCTGGGGCGGATGGGCGCCAACATCGTGCGGCGCCTGATGGCCGGCGGTCATGAGTGCGTCGTGTTCGACGTGAACCCGGAGGCGGTGAAGGCGCTCGAGCAGGAGGGCGCGACCGGCACCGCCTCGCTGGACGACTTCATCGCCAAGCTGCGCAGGCCGCGCGCCGCCTGGGTGATGGTCCCGGCCTCCTTCGCCGGCGACACCGTCGACCAGCTCGCGGCCCGGATGGAGAAGGGCGACATCGTGATCGACGGCGGCAACAGCTACTACCGCGACGACATCGACCGCGCCGAGGCGCTCGAGCGGAAGGGCATTCACTACGTGGACGTCGGCACGAGCGGCGGTGTCCTCGGGCTCGAGCGCGGTTACTGTCTGATGATCGGGGGCGAGCGGGAACACGTCGAGCATCTCGACCCGGTCTTCAGGACGATCGCTCCGGGCGTGGAGGCCGCACCGCGGACGCCCGGCCGCACCGGCGAGCCTTCCGCCCCCGAGCAGGGGTACCTCCACTGCGGGCCCGCCGGCGCGGGCCACTTCGTGAAGATGGTCCACAACGGGATCGAATACGGCCTCATGGCCGCGTACGCCGAGGGGTTCAACATTCTGCATCGTGCGAACGTCGGCCGGCAGGGCCTGGTCGAGGACGCCGAGACGGCGCCCCTGCGCGACCCGCAGTACTACCGGTACGACATCGACGTCGCCCAAGTCGCCGAGGTATGGCGGCGCGGAAGCGTGGTGGCGTCGTGGCTGCTCGACCTGACGGCCGTCGCGCTGGCGGAGTCGCCCCACCTGGAGGAGTTCGAGGGCAGGGTGTCGGACTCCGGCGAGGGACGCTGGACCGTGGTCGCCGCCGTGGACGAGGGCGTCCCAGCCAACGTATTGACCACGGCGCTCTACGAGCGCTTCAGGTCGCGCGGCGAGGCTGATTTCGCGGACAAGCTCCTGTCGGCGATGCGCAAGCAGTTCGGCGGGCACGCCGAGCGACCTGCGGGTGGTTGAGATGGCGGGCGGTGCGGCAACGGCGGCAGCGATCGGAACGGCCCCGACCCAGGCGCTCGACGATCACGTGATCGTCTTGTTCGGGGCGACCGGCGATCTCGCGCAGCGCAAGCTCCTTCCGGGGATGTTCCACCTGGCGGAAGCGGGTCTGATGCCGGAGCGGTTTCGCATCCTCGGCACCTCCCTGGGCGAGCTCGCCGACGATGAGTTCCGCGCGTTGGCGCGGTCCGCGGTGGACGAGTTCGGCGAGAAGCCCAGGACGGCCGGCTCCTGGGAATCGTTTGCCGCTCGGCTCTCGTTCACCGGGATGAGCGCGGGGCTCGGCGCGCTCGGCGCAGCGGTGGAGGAGGCGCAGAAGGAGGTCGGCCCCAGGCCCCGGCTTTTGCACTACCTCTCCGTTCCGCCTGCGGCCTCGGCGAGCATCATCGAGGAGCTCGGGCGACTCGGCCTGAACGACCGCGCGCGGGTCATCATGGAGAAGCCGTTCGGCACCGATCTGGCCTCGGC
>JBOGZM010000329.1:0-2247 GCA_050697255.1 Solirubrobacterales bacterium | reverse complement strand
GCCCGCATGCGCGCGGGCCGCGCCGGGAAGTACCTCCCGGTCGCGTTCGACCGCACGTGCAAGCACGAGTTCGTGCTGTCGGGCGCGCGCGCGAAGAAGGAGCGGGGGGTGAAGACGCTCGACATCGCCAAGCGGCTTCTCGACCACGGCTTCCACCCGCCGACTGTGTACTTCCCGCTGCTGGTCGACGAGGCGCTGATGGTGGAGCCCACCGAGACCGAGGCGAAGGAGACGCTGGACGCGTTCGCCGACGCGGTCGATGACATCCTGGCCGAGGCGGAGCGGGACCCGGAGGTGGCGCGCAACGCTCCGTACACGACGCCGGTGCGGCGGCTCGACGAGGTCGGCGCCACGAAGCGGCCGGTGGTGCGCCAGGCGCTGTAGTCATGCGCGCAGAGGACCTCGAAGCCCTGCGGCACGGCTACGAGGCCTTGAGCCGGGGCGAGGTCGAGTCGGTCATCGCGCTCCTCGACCCCGAAATCGAGTGGCAGCCGGGTCGCGACGATCCGCAGTCAGGCGTGTTCACCGGGCGAGCCGGGTTCGAGCAGTTCCTGCGGTCCTGGCGCGAGAGCTTCGACGAGTTCGAGCTCGAGCCCGAGGAGGAGACGGTCACCGGGGATTCGGTCGTCGTGGTCGTGCGCCAGAGCGGCCGCGGTCACAGCAGCGGTGTCGCGCTCGAGGTGCGCACCGTTCACAGGTGGACGATCCGCAATGGGATCGCGGTCGCGTGGGCGGCGCATCGCAGCCGGCGCGACGCCCTGACCGCGATCCTCGAGCCGGTGGTGCGCGACCGGATCGAGGTGGTCTACCGCGGATACGACGCCTTCAACCGCGGCGACATCGAAGGCTCACTGACGGGCCTGCACCCGGATATCGAGTGGCACACTTACATCGTCCCGGGACCGGGCGGCGGGGTCTACCACGGCCACGACGGGGTGCGCGAGCTGTGGTCCGACGCCGAGCGCGTGTTCGGCGGCTTCAAGAACGTTCCCGAGCGGCTGTTCGAGGCGGGGGACCAGGTGGTCGCATTCGTCCGCGTGGAGGGGGTCGGCACCCAGAGCGGCATCCCGGTCCAGGCCCGGATCGCGCACGTCCTCACCCTCCGGGACGACAGGGTGATCCGCGTCGAGTCGTTCGAGGACCGCGACGAGGCGCTGCGGGTCGCCGGTCTCCCCTGCTAGTGCGGCGCGACCTTGCCGTTCTCGGGCTCGAGCGGCAGCCCGGCGTCCGACCACGCCTGGATGCCGCCCTCCATGTTGTAGGCGTCGTAGCCCGCGGCCCGGAACGCCTGCATCGCAAGCCCCGAGCGGTTGCCGACGCGGCACTGGAAGATCACCGGCGTCTCCCTGTCGATCTCGTCGGCGCGGCCGGCGAGCCGCTCCAGCTCGATGTGGAGCGCGCCCGCGATGCGGCCGACCTCCCACTCGTAGGGCTCGCGGACGTCGATCAGCTGCGCCTCGCCGCCCTCGACCAGCTCCTTCACGCGCTGGGGCTCGAGGTCGAACTTGTCGTCGGAGAAGGCTCCCATGCGACTGGAGGGTAGCTACCAAAGGACGTCATGATCCTCCATCACCCCGTACCCCTGGGCCAGCTCGATCCCGCCCGGCAGCGTCCCGGAGAACGTCCCGAACGGCTGCCGGTAGCGGGAGCGCATCAGGAGCAGGTTCATGCCCTCCTCGCGCGCGGCCCACTCGGTGAACTGCAGCGAGCCGCCCTCCGAGAAGCTCACCCGCGACAGGTCGCGCGCGAACGTGACCGGACCGACCTCGGACGGCTTCCGGTCGACCCATACAGTGCGCTCGCTGTCGTGGGGGGCGTCGTGCACGCCGGTGACGAGGTTCCACGACACGGCCCGCCCGTCACTCGTGAGGCCGTTTCCGGCGGACCACTTCCAGGCGGTGTGGCGGTCGTGGTAGCCCGCGCTGTCGTCGACGAACGCGACGCCGTCGAGCGGTTGCCATCGGCCCCTGATGTCGACGATGCCACGGGCGGGGACGTCGGCCTGCTTGCGGGTCCAGATGTAGTGGCCCGCGCTGGTCGGGGACGCCACCTCCACGCCCCCGGACTCTTGGAGCACGAGGGCGATCTTGACCTCGTCGGTCATGACCGCGGCGGCTCCCGACACAACCATCACGCCACCACGGCCGACCGTGGTGCGCCCGTGCAGCTCGCCGCCAGGCGTCACGACGGCCCACCAGCGTTGTGCCACGGGGCCGATGCGGGCGTCTGCCACGCACAGCATCAGCT
>JBOGZM010000328.1:0-4593 GCA_050697255.1 Solirubrobacterales bacterium | reverse complement strand
CAACTGGGTCGTGCGGATCGAGGACGGCGCGCGCGCCACGGCCGCGCCCGGCCGGGCGACGGACCCGGGCGTCACCTTCAGGACCTCCGTGGCGACGTTCGCGCGAATCGCGTCGGGAGAGATCCATCCCGCGAAGGCGATGCTGGAGGGCGACCTCGAGGTGCACGGCGACTTCGAGCTCGCGGCCCGCCTGGGCGAGATGTTCGGCCAGGACTCGCTCGTCTGAGCTTCCGCCCGCAGAGCGGTTGTGGACGCATGAACGATCGGGGTTGCTGTCTCCTACGCTCCGGATCGGGGTAGTCCCCCTGCATGGAGCGGAGTCACCCGTTCTGGCGCGCACCATCGTTCACCGTGACCCCGAGCGGCTCCGGCCGCGGATACACCGTCGAGGTCAAGGATCAGGCGGGAGCCACGCTCGCGACGGCCGACGCCGAGGGCACGATCCGTGATCGCTCCGGTGACGTCCTGTTGATCGCCCCGCTGCGCTGGCAAGATCGCGGCGACCGACCCACCGATGCCGGCATCGAGGTCGCGGACGCGCAGGGCCGGCCGCTGGGGTCGGGCCGCGTGGTCAAGTATGGAGTGGGGCCGCGGGCCAGGAAGGCCACGATGACGATCGTCGACCCGCAGGGCGGTGAGACTGCGCGTCTGGAGCCGCGCGACAAGCGGGGCGAGCAGCTCGCGGTGGCGGCAAACGGCGCGGAGTTGGCCACGGTCGCCGTGGCACAGGTCAAGAGCGGCTTCATGCGCAAGTCCCGGGTCTACACGGTCGACCTCAGCGGGGAGATCCCTGACGAGCTCCGCCCGCTCCTCCTCGCGGCCTCCGTCCGCTACGACGCCCTGCTCAACGCGGTCGTGGCCGCGTCCGCGCGGGACTGATTCGCCGGGACGGCTTACTCGAGCGGGTTGAAGAGCAGCCCGGAGAGCAGCTTGGGGTAGAAGTAGGTCGACTTGGGGGGCATCGTCTCGCCCGCCGCGGCGACCGCCTCCACCTGCGCGATCGGCGTCGGGCGGAGCAGGAACGCAAGCTCGTAGTCGCCCGTCCCGAGCAGCTCTCGCGCCTGGTCGAGGTCGCGCGCGTAGGCGAGCCCGCGCTGGTGCGAGATGTCCTCCTCGGTAAGGCCGAGCGTGTCCTCGAGCACCAGCTTCTCGAGCACGGCCGTGTCGAGGCTGCGGTAGCTCGGCGAGCGATCGGCGAGGGCGCGGTCCACGGACTCGGGGGAACCGAGGCGCAGGCGCAGCGAGCGCCCGCCCTGGTCGAGGTAGCCATACGTGGGTGGGCCGCCGTTGCCGTGTTCCGGCACGACCTGGTCCGGGTCGACCTGCTCCACGTCGAAGTCGCGCTGCAGCTCGTCGTCCAACCGCTCACGGCGATCCGCTTCCAGGCGGCCCACGAGCCGGTGCGTCGGGAACACCGTCAGTCCGGGGTCAGACATCGACACGAGGCACATCAGGACGTAGCGGTGATCGCCCTCGCCACCCACATCGTCGGCGTAGGTGCGGGCCGTCTCGTAGCGGTGGTGACCATCCGCGATCAGCAGCTCACGATCCGCCATCGCGCTCCGCACCGCCTCGATCATCGCCGGATCGAAAACTCTCCACATCCTGTGCACGGTGCCGTCGTCGTCCCTGACCTCCCCCCAAGGCGTGTGCTCCAGAGCGGGGGCAAGGGCGCTCCAGGCGGCCGTCTCCGGGTCGCGGTACAGGGAGAAGATCGGCGAGAGGTTCGCGCGCGTGGCGCGCATCAGCTCGAGGCGGTCCTGCTTCGCCGCCGGGTGCGTGCGCTCGTGGGGGCGGACGAGGCCGGGCCCGTAGTCGGTCACGCGCACGCGGGAGAAGAAGCCACGCCTCGTGTGGCGGCCCCCGCCCGGGGCCGTGTAGGTCTGCTCGAGTGCCCACAGCGCCGGCTCGGGGTCGCGGCGCAGGATGCCCTCGACCTGCCAGCGCTCCCACAGCTCGGCGGCGTGGCGGTACGGGTCCTCGCCCACCGGGAGGTCGATCTCGACCACGTTGTGCGGGCTCCGCGACACCAGCTCGCGGCGCAGCGCCGGGTCGATCACGTCGTAGGGAGGCGCGGTGAGGCGGTCGAGCGGCCCGGCCGCGGCGGTGTCGTATTGGACCGCTCGGAGCGGCTGGATCTCGGCCATCGAGCCGCGCAAGTTATCGGATGATGAAACCCCCCCGACGGAGCAGTCTGGGAGCCGTCCGCTCAGCGCGCCTTCGCGACCGCGCGCTTCAACTCTGCCTTGCCCATCTTCGACCGACCGGCGATTCCCAGCCGGCGCGCCTCTGACTCCAGCTCCTCGCGCGTCGGCGCCTCGCCGCGCCGGACCGCCGCGGCCTCTTTGCCGAGCGCCGTACGGGTCTTCTTCGGCAGGTGCTTCAGCGTCTGCTTGCGCTTCGCGCCGGCCTGCGCCTGCTTCACGTTTCTGCGCGCCGCGGCGCGCTGTTTCTGCGTCGCCATGCCTGCGGGATACCCGCTCCGGCGATGTCAAAGCGGTTTGATGGAGTCGGGTCCGCCGAGCAGCCGGGGCAGAGACTGGAACCCCGCGCTCGACTGCGGATAGCCTGAGCTCCACCGTGAGCTCTCCCACGCCCGTCCGCGGGCTGTTCGAGGCGCACCTGACCGTGCGCGACGTGCCCCGGTCGGTGGCCTTCTACCGGGACGTCGTCGGGCTGGCGGTCGCACTCGAGCTGCCAGAGCGGAATGTCGCCTTCATGTGGATCGGCGAGCCGGGACGGTCGATGCTCGGCCTGTGGGGCATCGGCTCCTCGGTGAACAGCATGACGCTGCACATCGCGTTCGACACCGCGCTGGACGACGTGCTCGCGGCGCCCGAGCGGCTGCGCGCCCAGGGGCTCACGCCGCTGTCGTTCTTCGGCGCCGAGACCGACGAGCCCGACGTGCTGGCGTGGATGCCCGCCGCCGCGGTGTACTTCGAGGACCCCGACGGGCACCTCTTGGAGTACCTCGCGATGCTTAACGAGCGGCCGCGCCCGGACGCTGGCGTGGCGCTGTGGTCTGAGTGGACTCGGGGCGCCTAGCCCCGCCGCTCGACGAGCGACAGCAGGAGACCGAGGGCCAGCCCCAGCGTGCCGTGCCCGACGACCCCGCGCAGGTGGCTCTCCACCGGGTACGCGGTGAACTGCGGGAGAGCGGTGCCCTCGTCGATGAGGGCCCAGGCCACCGCCCCCGTCGTCAGACCCGCGACCAGTGGTCGCACGCCTCTCCTGACAAGGGCCGCCGCGGTCATGCCGTACAGCAACCCCATGGTCCGGTGGACCGCCAAGCCGACCCGGCCCGCCTCCTCGTCGGAGAGGTCGCGCCCGACCGCACCGCCGAGCTGCTTGCCCAGCTGCACGAGCGTGCCTCCGGGCGCCAGCTCCTCCTCACGGTCCTTGGATGCCTGCGTCTGGCGGCCGTAGAACCAGGTCGTTGCCTGATCCATGGTGCGGCTGACGGCATAGCCCGCCAGCGCGCCCACCCAGATGTTCCCTCCGCTGCCTGTCATGGATGAAGTCGGGGCGGCCGGACTTGAACCGGCGGCCTCTGCGCCCCAAACGCAGCGCTCTACCAGGCTGAGCTACGCCCCGCGTCGCCCAAGTGTACGCGGGGGCGTACCCTGCGGCGATGGACCTCGACGCCGCCCGCGACTTCCTCCGCGAGCACCACCGCGGCGTGCTCGCCACCCGCCGCTCCGACGGCATCCAGCAGAGCCCCGTGATCGCGACCGTCGATGCCGAGGGTCGGGTTGTGATCTCCAGCCGCGAGACCGCGATCAAGACCAAGAACCTGCGCCGCGACCCGTGGGCCCAGCTGTGCGCGTTCACGGATCGGTTCTTCGGGGAGTGGGTGTACGTCGAGGGCGAAGCCGAGGTCGTCTCGCTGCCCGAGGCGATGGATCTGCTGATCGACTACTACGAGCGCTTTCCCGGCGAGAACCCCGACTGGGACGAGTACCGCGCACGCATGGAGCGCGAACGGCGGGTGTTGATCCGGATCACGATCGAGCGCGCCGGACCTGACCGCAAGGGGTAGGTCCACCGGTGGAACGCTTCAACGCATCGAGCTGTGGCCGCCGGTGCCCGGTTGGTGAGCGTTTCGGCGGCGGGTTGCGGCGCTAGCCTGTCCTTCGCGAGCCCCCGTAGCTCAGTGGACAGAGCGGCTGCCTTCTAAGCAGCGGGCCGCAGGTTCGAATCCTGCCGGGGGCGCTTGGCGAAGAAGCCTGCTACCAAGCGTGAGCACGCGATGAAGCGGGCGATCCGACCCGCGACCACCGGCAAACAGGCGCCCGCGCGGCTCGAGGGCGCTTTGCTGCACATGCGCGCGAAAGCGCACGGAAGGCGGTCTCAGCACGCCGGCGCCAGGGGCCGGCTCGCAGGAGCGACGGCGCCTGCCCACGATCTGCGCGCCACCCGTGCAGCCGACGTCGGTCGTGCCCGGTGTCGCCCCGTCTCGGGGTTAGGACGATCTAGACGCGCGGCTCGCGCGCTGGCAAAATGAGGGCTTCCGCGCGCTTGGTCGAGTCCGCGCGGTGAGAGGAGCAGCCTATGGAGAAAACGATTTGATTGGTAGTTCTGAGAGAGCCGGGT
>JBOGZM010000327.1:0-17396 GCA_050697255.1 Solirubrobacterales bacterium | reverse complement strand
GCGCAGCCCCACGAGGTTGAAGCGCTTGCCCGGTCGCACCACGCCGCTGACCGGCAGTCGCACGTTGCCCGCGCGCCGGACCGTCCTCCCTCCGGCGCGCGGCGCGTATGCGTCCGGTGCCGGTGCGGCGGACTCGAACTCGACCGGGTCGGCGACCACCGGCCGCTGCGAGAACGCCGGTGGTCCCGCCCATGCAACCAGTGTGGCGGCGGCTGCGGCGACGACAGACAGCATGGCGATCACGCGCGTCTGCCTGCGGGGCCTCCCTCGCTTGCCACCCATGCCTTCTCACAACACGGCCGATTGCCGGCGGTTGCGCCTGCGCCCCCGCGTGTTATGCGACCTGCTCGGGACCCTGGTTGCGGTAGCGGTCGCGGAACGCGCGGATCGCGTCGAAGATCCTGTCGTTGACCTCTCTGCATCCCAGCAGGTGCCCCCAGGCCGTGGTCGCCACCGCGTAGGGCATGCGGCGGTTCGGGAACAGCACCATGTGGTACGGGTCGTCGTTGAAGAGGCCGCCGAGCTGGTCGATGCGCCGCTCATCGAGCGTGGGGTCGTACTGGATCTCGACCCGGCCGTGCTCGAGCGTGTGCACGAAGTGCTTGATCCCCTGGGCGCTCGGCGCCCGGTCGTACACGCCGTCGCCCGCGGGCACGGGGTCGTGGTTGCCGGACGTGGGCGGGTTCGTCTCGTACTCGACGTCCTGGCCGGGCGGGACGTGCGTGCGGCCCTCGATCACCGGGTTGCGCAGCACGCAGCCGGCCGCCCGCGCGGCCCTGAACAGGTCGGTCTCCTCCTGCGGCGGGGGGGTCGCAGCACCCTCGTAGCTCTCGTTGCCGGTGGGCACGCCGCCGGACGAGCCATCGCCGTCGCCTCCTCCACCCGTGGCCGCGACGGCGACGATCGCGGCAACGGCCGCGAGCGCCAGGGCGCCGCCCACCACGATCGAGTAAAGGCGCCTGCGCTTCGCCTGCTCCGAGGCCGCCTGCTCGGCGGCCAGCCGCTCGGCCCGGCGGCGGTCCTTCTCTTCCCTGCGGCTGGTCATGCGGCGCACATTATCCACGGGCGGCCGCGGGATCGCCTCGATAGGGTCTCGGCCATGACTCCGCTCGGCAGAGGCTCGCGCGACCGGCGAACGCTGGAGGCGGACGTCGCGGTTGTCGGAGCCGGGATGGCCGGGCTCGCCGCTGCGACCGAGCTGCAGGGCTGGGGCGCGTCTTTCGTGGTGCTCGAGGCGCGTGACCGCGTGGGCGGCCGGCTGGAGTCGGTCGAGCTCGAGCCGGGGAAGTGGATCGACGTTGGCGGGCAGTGGGTCGGGCCCACCCAGGACCGGCTGTACGCGCTTGCGCGCGAGCACGGCGCGGCCACGTTCCCGACCTGGACCGCCGGCCAGAACGTCGTCGAGATGGACGGGCGGCTGACGCGCTACACGGGCACGATCCCGCGCCTGCGCCCGCACGTGCTGGCGGACGTCTCCCAGGCCATGCTGCGCATCGACCGGATGGCCGCCAAGGTGCCGCTCGAGGCGCCCTGGCAAGCCCCCCGGGCCCAGCAGTGGGACAGCCAGACCACCTGGTCGTGGCTGCGCCGCAACATGGCCACGCGTGGCGGCCGCGCGCTGCTCGAGATCGGGGTGAAGGCGGTCTGGGCCGCGATGCCCGCCGACGTGTCGTTCCTGCACTTCCTGTTCTACGTCGCGTCGGCCGGGAAGATGGACCTGCTGCTCGACACCGAGGGCGGTGCTCAGCAGGACCGCTTCGTGGAGGGCGCCGGCACCCTGGCCACGCGGGTGGCGGAGGCCCTCGGCGACCGCGTGCTGCTGTCGGCACCGGTGCGGCGCATCGAGTGGACCGGCGACACGGCTCGTGTGCACGGCGACGGGTTGGAGGTACGCGCGCAGCGCGTGATCGTGGCGGTGCCACCCACGCTTGCGGGACGCATCTGGTACGACCCCCCGCTGCCCGGATATCGCGATCAGCTCACGCAGCGCATGCCGATGGGCGCGGTGATCAAGTGCTTTGCCGTCTACGACCAGCCGTTCTGGCGCGCCGAGGGCCTGAGCGGCAGCGCGGTCTGCTCGGAGGGCCCCCTGACGCTGACGGTCGACAACTCTCCGCCCGAGGGCACGCCGGGCATCCTGGTCGGCTTTCTCGAGGGCCGCTCGGCGCGTGAGCTCGGCCGCGTCGGAGAGGCGGAGCGCCGCGACGCGGTGCTCGCGAACCTGGCCCGCATGTTCGGTCCCCGGGCCGCGCGCCCGGAGCGCTATCTCGACAAGAGCTGGGCCGACGAGGAGTGGAGCCGTGGCTGCTACGAGGGCTACACGCCACCGGGGGTGCTGACCGCGTTCGGGCCCGCGCTGCGCGAGCCGATCGGGTCACTGCATTGGGCTGGGACCGAGACGGCGACCCGCTGGAACGGCTACATCGACGGTGCGCTTCAGTCAGGCGAGCGGGCGGCGCGCGAGGCGCTGGCGGGAACGCCGGCTGCCGCCGCGCCGATCGCGGCCGCAGCTGTCTAGGAATATCGAGTGGGCTTTGCCCACGCATGCTGGTGAGGTCACCCTGCGGGTGACCTCGGAACTATGCCGACGCGCGGCGGCGCCGCTGGGAGGTGTGGCGCGGGCGCCAGCACTCGTCCAGGAACGCGGCGATCTCGTTCGTGAGCCGGCGCGGCCGCAGGCGCAGCTCGAACAGCGAGTTGGCCTCGATCAGCCGGCCGTTCGGCAGCTCCTCGGCAAGCATCTTCGCGTCGGAGAAGGGGTGGATCCCGTCGCGCGGATGGCCGAGCACCAGCGCGGGGGCCTCGAACGTCTTGCGTTCCTCTCGCGGCGGCGCGGTACGGCCGAAAAAGATGCCTTGCAGGATCGCGGCCGACGGACCCGGCTCGCGGCTCAGCCAGTCGAGGAGCACGTCCGGGTAGTGCCCCAGCACGCGCGGTACGCGTCGCACCAGGGAAGCGAGGGGGCTCGTGATCGGGGAGCCGAAGGTGAGCGAGATCAGCAGCGGCGTGAACGCGATCGCACACCCCAGCAACGCGTTGTCCAGGACCGGCATCTCGACCACCATGCCGCGCACCCGTGAGGGTGCGAGCGCCGCGACCTCGAGCGTCGTGTTCGCGCCCAGGGAGGTGCCGCCGACAACGGCCTCGTCCAGCTCGAGGTGGTCGAGCAGCGCCACCACCTCGCGCCCGAAGATCGGGATCGAGTAGCGCCACATGTCGCGCGGCTGGTCCGACTCGCCGTGCCCGAGCAGGTCGAGGGTGACCACCCGGTTGCCGCGGTGCGCCAGGTCACGCGCGAGCGGGTCGTGCATGCGGCCCGGGAGCAACAGTCCCGGCAGCAGCACGATGGTGCGCCGACCCTCTCCGTACTCGTTGTATGCGAGCCGCTGCCCGGCGTGGATGAAGGTCGGCATGGAGAAGGCGAGTCTAGCCGCTGTCCCCGTCGTTCCCTCGGACGCACCGCGCAACCCGCGCGGCCCTGCTTGTGGGGCCGGTTTGTATAGAGTCCACCGGCTCCGAGCGCGCCCAGGCCCTGCATGGCGCGCCAGAAGACGCTGCTCACGCACGTGAAGGTTGGCGTACCGAAAGAGGTGAAGCCCGGCGAGCGCCGTGTCGCGCTCGTGCCCGAGGCTGCCAAAAAGCTCGCCGACAGGGGATTCGCGGTGGTCGTCGAGCGTGGTGCGGGCGACCACGCCAACCTGACCGACGCGGACTACGAAAAGGCGGGCGCTCAGCTCGGCGCGGCGACCGACGCGTGGGCCGCCGAAGCGGTGCTGAAGGTGGCTGCGCCGGAGCCCTCCGAGTCGCCCCGCCCGGGCAGCGTGCTGATCGGGTTCCTGTCTCCGCTCACGAACACGGAGCTCGTCAAGCGCCTCGCCGAGGCCCGCGTGACCAGCTTTGCGATGGAGGCGATCCCGCGCACCACCCGGGCACAGTCCATGGACGCGCTCTCCTCGCAGGCTGTGGTGGCGGGCTACCGCGCCACGCTCGCCGGGGCCCAGGCACTGGGGAAGTTCTTCCCGATGCTGACCACCGCCGCGGGCACCGTGAAGCCCGCCCGCGTGCTGGTGCTCGGCGCGGGGGTTGCGGGCCTGCAGGCGATCGCCACGGCAAAGCGACTGGGCGCCGTGGTCGAGGCCTACGACGTGCGCCCGGCGGTCAAGGAAGAAGTCCAAAGCCTGGGCGCCAAGTTCGTCCAGATCGAGGTCCACCAGGAGGGGGACGGCTCCGGCTCCGGCGAGTACGCCAAGGAGGTGTCCGCCGACGTCCAGCGCCGCCAGCAGGAGCTGCTCGCCGAGCGAGTGGCCGCGGCCGACGTCGTGATCACGACCGCGGCCGTGCCGGGCCGCCCGGCTCCCATGCTCGTGAGCGCCGAGATGGTGCGCGCGATGCGCCCAGGCTCGGTGGTCGTCGACCTGGCCGCCGAGACGGGCGGAAACTGCGAGCTGACGGCGCCCGGCACGGTGGCGGTCCGCGATGGAGTGACGATCGACGCGACGCTCAACCTGCCGAGCCAGATGCCGTTCCACTCCAGCCTCCTGTACGCGAACAACGTCGTGAACCTGCTCACGCACCTTGCCCCCGAGGGCGAGCTGGCGCTCGACTTCGAGGACGAGATCACCGCCGGTGCCGCTGTCACGCACGACGGGCGGATCGTCAACGAGCGCGTGGAACAGGCGGTCGGCTTGCAAGCAAACCGGCCGGTGAGCGAAGGGACGCATTCGGCATGAGCCTCGTCAACGAGATCACGATCTTCGTGCTGGCCGTGTTCGTCGGCTTCGAGGTGATCTCGAAGGTCCCGACGATGCTGCACACGCCCCTGATGTCCGGCACCAACGCGATCCACGGCATCGTGCTGCTCGGCGGCCTGCTGGTGGTCGGCGCGGAGGGTGCGGCCACGCTCGTGAAGATCGCCGGCACGATCGCTGTGATCTTCGGGACGATCAACGTCGTCGGTGGGTTCCTGGTCACCGATCGCATGCTGGAGATGTTCAAGGGCAGGGGACAGCGAAAGCCCGCCAGGTCCGAGGACAGCGGCTAGTCGCCACACCCATGGTCTTCGCGAGCTTTCTTCAGGACCGCGACTTCATCGACGCCTGCTACCTGGTGGCGTCGGTGCTGTTCATCCTCGGCATCCGGGGCCTGAGCCACCCACGCAGCGCACGTCAGGGCAACGTGCTGGCGTCGATCGGGATGCTGATCGCGGTCGTTGCGACGCTGCTCGACCCCGAGATCGACAACTTCGGGCTGATCATCCTTGGCATCGCCATCGGCGCGGTGATCGGGGCGGTCTCGGCGCGCGCCGTGAAGATGACGGCGATGCCGCAGATGGTCGCGCTGTTCAACGGCGTCGGCGGTGGCGCGGTGGCGGCGATCGCGCTGTCCGAGTACCACGAGCTGATCCCCGAGCCGGGTGACATCCCGCTCGAGACGCTGATCCCGACGCTGCTGGCGTGCGTGATCGGGGCGGTCAGCTTCGCGGGCTCCATGATCGCGTTCGCGAAGCTGCAGGAGCTGATGACCGGGCGCCCGATCATCTTCCCCGGCAACCAGTTCATGAACGGCGGGCTGCTGCTCGGCATCCTGTTCCTGATCGTCTATCTGGCCGCTGGCCCCGAGAGCGAGGAGCTGTTCGCGGCGATGCTGGTGGGTGCGCTCGTGTTCGGAGTGATGCTGATCATTCCGGTCGGGGGCGCCGACATGCCGGTCGTGATCTCGATGTTGAACGCGTTCACCGGGCTGTCGGCCGCGGGCGCGGGCTTCGTGCTCGACAACAGCGCGCTGATCATCGGCGGGTCACTCGTAGGCTCCTCGGGAACGCTGCTCACGATCCTGATGGGGCGAGCGATGAACCGGTCCCTGGCGAACGTGCTGTTCGGGGCGTTCGGCGCGGCGGCGCCGTCCGGAGCGCCGGGCGCGGGTGGCGACGGCACTGTCGGCACCGTGCGCCAGGGCACGGTCACCGATGTCGCGACGATGCTCGCGTATGCGGACCGGGTGGTCGTGGTCCCGGGATACGGACTCGCCGTGGCGCAGGCCCAGCACACGGTGCGGGAGCTGGCCGACGAGCTCGAGAAGCGCGGCGTCGAGGTGAGCTACGCGATCCATCCGGTCGCAGGGCGCATGCCGGGCCACATGAACGTGCTGCTGGCGGAGGCCGACGTCCCGTACGAGGCGCTGAAGGAGATGGACGAGATCAACCCGGACTTCCCGCAGACCGACGTGGCGCTCGTGATCGGCGCCAACGATGTCACGAACCCGGCCGCCCGTCACGACCAGTCGAGCCCGATCTACGGCATGCCGATCCTCGAGGTCGACAAGGCCCATCAGGTCGTCGTGCTGAAGCGCAGCATGAACCCCGGCTTCGCCGGCATCGAGAACGAGCTCTACTACCAGGAGCAGACCACGATGCTGTTCGGGGACGCGAAGGACTCGGTCGCGAAGCTGGTGGGCGAGGTCAGGAACGCGTGACCTTCAGCCCACCTGGTTGGCCCCGGGGCCTCCGGTGGCGCCTCGAACTTCCAGCCACACCCGCGCGACCCGCTAGCGTTCAGGGTGACGGCGGCCGAAGGGAAATGAGATGTCCATAGCAGTCATAGTCCTGATCGTCATCGCGGTGCTGGTCGTGATCTACTCGATCATCACCTACAACAGCCTCGTGCGCCTGCGCAACCAGTCGGAGGAGGCCTTCTCGGACATCGACGTCCAGCTGAAGCGCCGGCACGACCTGATCCCGAACCTGGTGGAGACGGTCAGGGGCTACGCGACCCACGAGCGGCAGGTCTTCGAGAACGTGACAGCGGCGCGCTCCAACGCGGTTGCCGCCACCGGCCCCCAGCAGCAGGGCCAGGCCGAGAACGCGCTCACCGGTGCGCTGCGCCAGCTGTTCGCCGTCGCGGAGAACTACCCCGACCTGAAGGCGAGCCAGAACTTCCTCGAGCTGCAGAACGAGCTCAGCGACACGGAGGACAAGATCCAGGCCTCACGGCGCTTCTACAACATGACCGTGCGGGACCTGAACGTGAAGGTCGAGCAGTTCCCGTCGAGCATCGTGGCCCGGTTCGCGAATGCGCAGCAGCGGGAGTTCTTCGAGCTCGACGACGTCGGGGACCGCGAGGTGCCCGCAGTTTCGTTCGGCACCGCGCCGGCGTAAGCGTTGTACCGCCAGATCACCTCCAACAAGCGCAAGTCGATCGCGCTGCTGTTCGGGTTCCTGCTCCTCTATGGGGCTCTCGGCTGGCTGCTGTCGCTGTGGTTCGGCCAAGGGGCGTTGTTCGTGGCGCTGGGCATCGCGGCCGTGATGCTGCTCGTGAACCTCTTCATGGGCGACGACCTCGTCGCAACCGTGGCTGGAGCGCGCCGGGTGGAGCGCAGGGAGGACGCGCCCCAGCTGTGGGGCATGGTCGAGAACCTCTCGATCACCGCCGGCCTGCCGATGCCGCGCCTGTATGTGGTGCCGGACGAGAGCCCCAACGCGTTCGCGGCCGGTCGCTCACCGAAACAGGCGATCGTGGCTGTCACGACCGGATTGCTGGAGCGGCTCGACGAGGAGGAGCTCGAGGGCGTGCTGGCCCACGAGATGAGCCACATCCGCAACTACGACGTGCGTCTGATGACGTGGGCCGCCGTCCTGGCGGGCTCGATCGCGATGCTCGCGAGCATCTTCACGCGTTTCATGTGGTTCGGCGGCAGCCGCCGCGAGGGGGGCGGCGGGGCAAACCCGATCGTGCTGATCGCGGTCCTTGTCGGTCTGGTGCTTGCGCCGGTGGCGGCCATCCTGATCCAGATGGCGATCAGCCGGCGGCGGGAGTACGTCGCCGACGCCTCGGCCGCGGAGCTGACGCGCTATCCGCAGGGGCTCGCTTCGGCGCTGAGTGCGATCTCGGAGGCGGCGAAGCCCTCACCGCGGCTCGGGAACCAGGCAATCGCGCACCTCATGATCGCCCCCCCGCTGAGCGCCCGCGGACGCACGCTGACGCTGTTCGCGACGCACCCTCCCACGGAGGACCGCATCGCCCGGCTGAGCGAGATGGCCGGCGGCGTCGAGCACCGGCACGAGACCCTCACCGAGGGCCGCGCGCTGCCGCGCAGCGAATCCGCACCGGTGGGCTAGAAATGGCGATCAGGTGTGCCTGCACAGCGAGTGGTGGCTAGCGGAGCAGGTGCGCCTGATCGCCACACCGGCTAGCCCTTCAGGGCGGTCAGCGCCGGCTCGTCCCGCGCGGCCGCTCCGGCGCCCTCGGAGATCTGCGCCACGACCAGCGCGACGTCGTCGCGCAGGCCGCCCGACTGCACGTCGAGCATCGTCTGCTCGATCCGCTCCGCGATCTCGGCCGCGTCGCAGCCGGCGGATCTACGCATGGCCTTCAGGAGGCCCTCGTAGCCGAACAGGCCCTCCGGGGTGCGCGCCTCCGTGATGCCGTCCGTGTAGAACACCAGCGTGTCCCCGCGGAAGAGCTCGACCTCGGCGCATGACAGAACCGGGTCGGGTACCACGCCGAGCAGCGTGCCGGGCTCGCCGACGGATTCAACCTCGCCACCTGCCCGCAGCACCACCGGAAGTGGGTGACCACCGCTCGACACGGACAGCCTGGTGCATCCATTGCCGATCTGGAGCGAGGCGAAGGCCACGGTGCAGAACTGGAAATCGGTCGGGTTGTCGACGAGCATCGCGTCGTTGAGCGCGCGCAGCAGCTCGTCGGGCTGATCGTCGCTACGGGTCGCGCTCGCGCGCAGCGTGTGTCGCGCCAGCGCAGTCACCGCGGCCGCGTCGGGACCCTTCCCGCACACGTCGCCGATCGTGATCGCCCATCGGTTCGGCCCCGTCTGGAAGATGTCGTAGAAGTCTCCACCGACCTCGTTCCGGTCTCCCGCGGGGCGGAAGCGGGCCGCGATCTCGAGGCCGTGGATCTCAGGCAGGTGGGGTGGGAGCAGGCTGCGCTGGAGCCTTTCGGCGATGTAGTTCGTCTCTCCATAGAGGCGTGCGTTGTCGACCGCGAACGCTGCGCGTCGCGCGAGCTCGCCCAGGACGCGCACGTCGTCGTCACCGAAGCGGCGGTCGCTGAAGGAGGCGATCGCGATCGCGCCCAGCATGCGGCCGCGCGCACGCATGGGTGCCACCACGGCGGCCCGCCCGGGCCAGCTCCCCACCGCCTCGAGATGGTCGGAGTCCCCGGTCCAGGAGCGCTGCTCCCGCTCGTCGATGGAGTCAACCCGCTGGACCTGCCCCGTGCGCATCGCGATCGCGATCGGGTGGGCGCTGTCGAGGTCGATGTGCTGCTTGCGCAGCTGGTCCAGGATGGGCTTCACGTCCGGGTCGGTCGTGGCGGATGCGACACGCCGGACATTGCCGGTGTCATCCAGCACGTCGACCATGCAGCCGTCGGCCAGAACCGGCTCCTGGAGGGTCAGGTCGGCGACCTTCTGAAGTGTCTCCTCGAGGTCGAGCGTCTCATCGAGTTGCGCACTCGCGTCGGCCAGGAAGCCGAGCTCCTTGCTGCGGCTTGCGAGCTCGCTGTGCAGGCGCGCGTTGTCGATCGACAGCGCCGCTCGCCGGCCCAGCTCGGACGCAAAGGCGAGGTCCTCCTCGCCGTACAGCCGCCGGGACTCCGCCGACACGAAGGTGATCGCGCCCAGGGTCTGGCTACGGGCCCGCAGCGGCACGATCATCGCCGACCGCAGCCCGAGTCCCGTGACTATCTCCAGGTGCTCGGCATCGCGGGCCCCCTGCTCGAGCAGGGCCTCGGTGATCTCGCGCATGTGCTGCGGCTCGCCGCTGCGCAGCACGCCCGGCACCCCCTGCGGATCGTCCGGGTCGGGGGGGTAGCGCCGCGAGAGCTCCCAGGCAAGCCGCTCCTTCTCCGGGTCGGCGTGCCCGACCGCCACCTGCCTGATGGAGCCGTCGGGTTCCAGCATGTGAAGGACGCACCAGTCGGCGAACATCGGAACGATCAGGCGGGTGAGCCGCCTCAGGACCTCGTCGAACTTGAGCGAGCTGTCGAGAGCCGCCTGTGCCTCGGCGATGAACGCGGCGCGCTGCTCCAGCTCCTCGGCCCGCAGGCGGGCCACCTTCTCCTGGTCCAGCAGCCGGATCCGCTCGCCTTCGATTCGCTTCTCCTCCGTGATGTCACGGATGATCCCCGCCATCCCCACCGGCTGCTCATCGGAGCCGATGATCGGCGAAAGGGTCAGCGATACGTCGACGAGGCTGCCGTCCTTTCGCATCCGGACCGTGCGATGGCCCGCGACCGCGTTCCCCTCGGCCACCTGTCGCGCGAGGAAGCTGGCCTCGTTCTGCCGGTCGACCGGGGCCGTGGCGGAGATGTGGCGGCCGATGATCTCGCCGGCAGGCCACCCGTAGAGGGCCTCCGCTGCGGGGTTCCACGCCACGATCGTTCCCCGCAGGTCGGTGGCGACGATCGCATCGTTGGAGTGCTCCACGATCGCCGCCAGCCTGCGCACGCTCTGCTCGGCCGCCTTGCGCGCGGTGACGTCCCGCACGTATGCCGCGAACATGGGCGGGTCGTCCTGCCCGATGCGTGTGATCGAGATCTCGACCGGGAACTCGCTGCCGTCGGCCTTCATCGCCGTTATCTCGGTGCGCGTTCCGATCAGCGGCCCCTCGCCGGTCTCGAGGTAACGCTTGAGCCCGCGCTGGTGTTGGTCGCGCAGGTGCGGCGGCACGATGATCTCGCGCACGAGCCTTCCGGCCGCATCCGAGCGGCGATAGCCGAACGTGCGTTCCGCGGCCGGGTTGAACTCGACCACCCGTCCCTCGTGGTTCATCGTGATCACGGAGTCGATGGCGGACTCGAGCACCGCACCGCGCACCGCCTCACCGCGCCGGACGGCTTCCTCCGCGCGCCGGCGCTCGATGTGCTGACCGATGTAGTGGCCCACGCTGGACATGGCCTGCATCAGCGAAGCGTCCGGCCGCCGCCGTTTGCGGGAGAAGAGCTCGATCACGCCTCGCACCCCGCGCGTGCCGGTGATCGGGAACGCGGCCGCCGCGCGGATGCCGGCGCTCGTGGCGGCCTCCGTGCGGGCGAACCCGGACTCTTCCCCCACGTCGGCCACCCAGGCCGGCGCGCCGCTCGCGAGCACGCGGCCCGGCAGCCCCACGCCCGTTCCGAAGGTGAGCCCGCCACCCACCTGCTGGAAGTCCTCCAGCCGGGATCCTGGTGCCTGCCACGACTGAACGCGGTCGAGGGTGCCGTCCCGTCCCTCGGCCTCCCACAGCGCGGCCGCCTCCCATCCGAGTTCGCGGGCGACGGTCTCGAGTAGTCGCGGCGTGGCCTCTCGCAGATCCCGCGACTCCGCCAGGACTCGCCCCACGTCGCGGTCCAGCCGGCCTACCAGCTCGGCCCGTTCCCGCGCCCTTGCCACCCGGATCGCGAGCAGCCCGGCGAGGGCTCCCAGGGCGACCCTGAAGAGATGCTGGAAGCTCCCGAAGAAGCCGTCGATGATGCCCGCCAGGAGTGCCAGGAAGACGCACACCACGACCACTGCGGCGGTCTCGCGGCGGCCGGCTCCCGCCGCCACGATGAACGGGGGAACGGCGAAGAAGCCGATCAGTGTGACGCGTCCGCCCGTGCCCGTGTCGATCGCGAACAGCGCCAGCGCCACGAGCAGCGCCACCGCGAGCCACATCATGCGCGACCGACGGCGTCGCGCGAACTCCTGACTCACCTCCATGAGAAGGAAACTACCACCAGGTTTACCCGCGTCTCGTCCCTGCTCGCAGGGGCGCCGCGGGCGCTACCGGAGCGGCTCCTCTGCGGGCGTCGCGGCGTCCGTCGCCCGGAGCCGCGCGGCCTCGAAGGTCGCGGGCGCGCGACCGCCCTCCTGCAGCGAGCCGGGCATCTCATCGGGATCGCCATATACGCATCCCCACGTGATCCTTCCGCCCTCGACTCTCCACATCCACGCCGCGGGTGTGTCGATCTCGAGCCCGTCGTGGGCGCGCGCGTGGACCCGGCCGAGCGCGACCACGTGATTGCCGGCCTCTCGTACCTGCTGAGGCTCGAGGTCCAGCTCCAGCCACAGCATCTCGACGTCGCGGAGGTAGCGCCGCATGCCCTCGTGCCCGCGGTAGCAGCGCCCCTCGTTGAGCACGGTCGCCGTGGGCCCGAAGAACTCGATCTGCGGGTCAACGATCTCCAGCAACGTGTCGGCGTCGCGGGCAGCGAAAGCTTCGAACAGCCGGCGCACGAGTCCGGCGTTCCCGCCGACAGGGTCCTCCCCGGGCATCCTGACGCAGGATACCCAACCGCAGCAGTTCCGAGCGGCGGCGTTTGCGGGTATCGCCCCTGCGGGTAGGCGGCGTTGGGCGATGGGCAGACTGAGACGCGTCGATTGCTCCGAGCCGGGATTCTCCCGTCGCCGCCGTGGCCGCGGATTCGAGTTCGTGGAGCCCGGCGGGAGCCGGCTCGACGACGAGGAAACGCTCGCGCGCATCCGCGAGCTCGCGATCCCACCGGCCTGGCAGGATGTGTGGGTCTGCCTGCACCCTCGCGGTCACCTCCAGGACACAGGGGTCGATGCGGCGGGTCGCAAGCAGTACCTCTACCACCCTGACTGGCGCACGAGGCGCGACCAGCAGAAGTTCGACGAGATGCTCGAGTTCGCTCGAGCCCTCCCGCGGCTGCGACGGGGGCGACCGGCGACGACTTCTCGGCCAAGGACTTCCGGACCTGGAACGGGACCGTAATTGCCGGCTGCGCTGGCGGGTGACGTGCCGGAGACGAAGACAGCGCGCAGGCGGCGCGTGAACTAGGCCGTGAGAGTGGTGGCGTTCTTCCTCGGCAACACCCCGGCCGTGTGCCGTGTCTCCTACATCGACCCCCGCGTGCTCGATCGCTTCCGGTCGGGCTGGACGATCGCGATCGACCTACGCCCGAACGAAGATCCCTTCGCGCAGGATCGCAAGCGCCGGCGGATCGAGCGCGCGGTGATCGACCTCATCTCCGACCCGCGCGATTCTCCGCTCGTAGAGCGCACCTAGTGCGCTCGACGCGCCGGTCGAGCTGAGCGGCGTGAGGCAGGCCGGCGCCGCCCGTTCACTAGCCTGCTGTGTGTGGCCGGAGACGCGAAGGAGACGGAGAAGGAACGTCTCGACCGGAACCTGATCGAGCTGCTCAACGAGGTGCGCGTGGCGCTTCCCGGAGTGCAGGTGCTGTTCGCCTTCCTGCTCACCGTTCCATTCACCCAGCGCTTCACGACCATCACGGCCACACAGGAGAAGGTCTATTACGCGACGCTGCTGTGCACGACCGCCTCATCGGTCCTGCTGATTGCGCCGTCCGCGCAGCACCGGATCAACTTCCGGCAGGTCGACAAGGCCCATATCGTGTTCCTCGCGAACAAGCTGACCATCGCCGGTCTCACGTTCCTCGCGCTGGCCATGTCTGGGGTGGTTTTCCTGATCACCGACGTGCTGTACAGCTCCACGGCCACCGCTCTCGCGACGGGTGGCGCGGTGATCGCATTTGCCGTGCTGTGGTATGCGGTCCCGATCTGGCGCCGCCTGCGCGGCGGCGGCACGAGGCCTACGTGAGTCCGGTGTACCAGGCGCCGAGCATCAGCGCGAACACGCCCAGCGCCGGTATCAGCACCGTGCGATAGACCGGCTCGACGATGGGGCGCGTCAGTACCCAGGCGAACACTCCGGTCAGCAGGGCCATCGACGCCACCGACATCGGGGCGAACACGGCCAGCGCAGCGGCGGCCTCGAGCTGGGTCGGCAGCGCCGCGATCAGCAGCAGCACGACGGCGCCGGTCCCGGCGAGCCCGTGCAGCATGCCGATGCCGAAGGCCTGGCGCGGCGAGCGCACGTGGCGGTGGGAGTGGCCGCCGGCGCCACGGCGCAGGTGACGGGCGCGGTCGTGGGCCGCGTGCGCGTGCGCGGTCGCGCGGTAGTCGCCCTTCACCCACTTGTAGATCACCCGGGCCGCGAGCAGGAGGATCACGAGCCCGACGGCCTTCTCGGCGCCGGACTCGAGCCAGGTCGGCAGCTCGGACTTGAAGAAGATCAACGGAAGCCCGATCACGAGCAGGGTCAGCCCATGGCCCACCCCCCACCAGGCGCCGAGCCGAGTTGCGGCGCGGGTGTCACCGCCGTCGGCCGCCACCAGCGAGGTGACCGCCACCAGGTGGTCCGGGTCCGAGGCGTGCCGCAGGCCGAGCACGAGCGCGATGCCGAGCGCCACCAGCAGCGGCGCGCCGCTGAAGAGTCCCTGGAGCCATCCGTCCAACTGCTCCAGCGGGTGAAATAGGAACTCGAAGCTCACTGCGTCCCTCCCGTCGTCCGGTTGCCGCGGCCGCGGCCTTCGGGACTGCTTACGTCAACCCCGCTCAACCGGATCACTCCCCCGGCTGCATCGTATTCCCCGTTTGACGGGTCGTCGAGGTCACGTCAGGCCGGGCACCGCGCGCACAGTGAGCGTGAGCCCGGACGCCAAGGATCACGAGCGTGGACAGCACCGGCAGCACGGCCCCCCCGCGGGTAGGAGATCCGGGGCGGCCCGCCTATGCGCGTCTGCGTCCGCCGTGGCGTCAGGCGGGCACGGGCTCGAGCCGCGGGCCGCATGCCTCGATCGCGCTCTGCACCGCGACTGCTGTCTCTTCTCGCCAGCGCCCTGATTCCACGAGGGCGCCGAGCACCCCTGCCACGTTGGCTGCCAGGTCCGCCGCCTCTCCCTCCGACGCGGAGCGCATCAGCAGGTATCCCTCGGCGGCGTCGCAGAGCAGGTCCCGCTCGGTGGGCGTCAACACGGCCGCCCCGTCGGTGGCAAGCGCCGCCATGACCTGGCGGTAGGCGTGGTAGCGCTCGTCGGTCATCGCGTCGAGCTGCCCGGCGGGCGGGTCGCGTGGGCGAGCCACCGGGCGAGATGCCTTATCGCGTTCACTATCCGGCCCATGACGGTTTCCTCGGGCCTGTCCTACCAGGATGGCGGGGCGGTGAAACATCTCCGCTCCGCGCGGCGCGACCGGCGCGCGTAGGATCGACGCCGTTGGGCATAACCCGGATGGGCATGGCCTCCACCGAGACAGACGACAATGGGCTCGAGACCGCGCTGGCCGGCCTGGTCGAGCGCGGGGGGGAGACCGGCTGCGTCGAGCTTTCGGACGTCAACGAGCTCACACAGGCGCTCGACCTCGACGAGGACGAGATCGATGCACTGCACGAGCGGCTGGCCCGGCAGGGCATCGAGGTATCGGACGACTGCGGGCGCGCCGGAGCCGGCGAGGGCCGCTACCTCAACGACGAGCTTGCGTCCAGCACGACCGACGCGCTGCGGTTGTTCCTGAACGAGATCAGCCGCTACCCGCTGCTGACGCGGGAGGAGGAGGTCGAGCTGGCGAAGCGCATCGAGCAGGGCGACCAGGAGGCGAAGGACCGGCTGATCAACTCAAATCTGCGGTTGGTCGTCTCGATCGCGAAGAAGTACCAGGCCGCGGACCTGACCCTGCTCGACCTGATCCAGGAAGGGATCTTCGGCCTCATCCGCGCGGCCGAGAAATTCGACTGGCGGCGCGGCTTCAAGTTCTCGACCTACGCGACCTGGTGGATCCGGCAGAGCGTCGAGCGCGGCATCGCGAACAAAGCGCGCCAGATCCGCGTGCCGGTGCACATCCTCCAGCGCGAGCACAAGATCCAGCGCGCGGAACGCAGGCTGACCGTCGAGCTGGGCCGCCAGCCGACGGACGAGGAGCTCGCCCAGGCGACGGGGCTGCCGCTGGAGCAGATGCAGGACGTGCGCCTGGCCGCGCGGGCCGTGACGAGCCTGGACCGCCCGGTCAAGGACGACGACACGGCGCTGGGAGAGCTGCTCGAGAGCGAGGAGGGGCTGCCGGAGGAGCTGGTCGAGGTAAGCCTGCGCGGGGACACGGTGCGGGAGGCGGTCGCCGAGCTGCCTCCCCCCGAGCGGGAGGTGGTGAAGTTGCGGTATGGCCTGAACGGCCACCCGGACCCGAAGTCCGTCGAGGAGGTCGTCCGCCAGCTCGGGCTGTCGCGCGAAGACGTGCGCCGGATCGAGCGCGCGGCCCTCTCGCAGCTCGCACGCAGGCGTGAGCTCCAGGGCCTCGAGGACGAAGCCTGAGGCAGGGTTTCCCACGAGAGGCGGTGGGTACGCGACGGGGTACGCGAAGGGGAATCAGGAAGGAGGGTCGGCCGAGATGGCAGACCTCCAGGACAAGAGAATTGCGTTTCTGGTCGCCACCGAGGGGCGTCGAGCAGGTCGAGTTGACCGAGCCGTGGAAGGCCGTCGAGCGGGCGGGCGGACGGCCGGAGCTGACCTCCCTCGAAGAGGGCCAGGTGCAGGCGTTCAACCACCTCGACAAGGCGGACAGGTTCGATGTCGACCGGACCGTCGCGGACGCCGACGAGTCTGACTACGAGGCGCTGGTCCTACCCGGCGGCGTGGCGAACCCGGACTTCCTGCGCATGGACCAGCGCGCGGTCCGGTTCGCGCGCTCGTTCTTCGAGTCCGGCAAGCCGGTGGGCGTGATCTGCCACGGCCCGTGGACGCTTGTCGAGGCCGATGTCGTGCGCGAACGCACGATCACGTCGTGGCCGAGCCTGAGGACCGACATCAAGAACGCGGGCGGCAACTGGGTCGACGAAGAGGTCGTCGTGGACGAGGGCCTCGTGTCGAGCCGCAGGCCGGGTGACCTGCCGGCGTTCTGCTCCAAGATCGTCGAGGAGTTCGCCAAGGGCCGCCGCCAGGGCCAGCGCGCCACGCCGGTGGGGGCGCAGGCGTAGGCTTCTCCCATGGCGCACGCGACGGCCAGCGCCGAGTGGCTCGTCGAGCAACTGCGCCCGCACATTCGGGACGAGCGGGTCCTGGCGGCGATCGTCGCGGTGCCACGGAACCTGTTCGTCCCCCGCGGTCTGGCTGACGCGGCGTGGGAGAACACCGCGCTGCCGATCGGGTCCGGTCAGACGATCTCCCAGCCGGTTGTGGTTGCACGCATGTGCGAGCTGCTGGAGCTGCGTGGCGACGAGCGGGCGCTCGACGTCGGCACCGGATCGGGGTACCACGCGGCCGTGCTCGCGCACCTGGCCGCCGAGGTTTGGAGCATCGAGCGCGAGCCGCGCCTCAGCCGTCGCGCTGCCCAGGCGCTCGTGGCGGCCGGCATCACCAATGTGCACCTGCTCGTCGGAGACGGCTCGCGGGGTTACCCGCCGGCCGCTCCCTACGACGCGATCAACGTCGCGGCCGCCGCGGCCGGCCAGCCGCCCCGGGCGCTGGAGGAGCAGCTCGCCGAGGGCGGGCGCCTGGTGGTGCCGGTGGACGGGGCCGACCAGCGCCTGATGCTCGTGCGCCGCACGCCGGAGGGATTCGCGCGCACCTGGCATGAACCGGTGCGGTTCGTGCCCTTGGTCGAAGAACGGT
>JBOGZM010000326.1:0-3481 GCA_050697255.1 Solirubrobacterales bacterium | reverse complement strand
GCAGCATCGTGTGCATGTCGGCGCGCGCGGCCGAGCGCCCGTTCGCGGGTGCCGCCGCCTACGCCTCCTCGAAGGCGGCGGTGGCGACGTTCGCTCGCTGCGTCGCGGTCGAGTACCGGGACGAGGGCGTCCGCTGCAACGCGGTCATGCCGAGCGTGATCGACACGCCCGCCAACCGGGCGGCGGAGCCCGATGCCGACCACTCCCGCTGGGTGCATCCCGCCGAGATCGCCCGCGTGATCCTGTTCCTGTGCTCGGATGAGTCGGCCACGGTGAGCGGCGCGGCGGTCCCGGTCTACGGCCGCGCCTAGGCCTTCGGCAGGCCTCTGCGCGCGAGCGCCTGGCGTACCGCGGGCGCGTGGGCGACCAGGGTCTCGTCCCTGACCGACCGGCGACGGGTGTCGAGCGGTGCCGTCGGGACGGATCGCGCGGAGCCGACGTCGCGCCACCGCTCGGCCTTCCGGCGCCGCTCCTCCTCGGACCTCGAGAAGTAGTGGTGGACCCGCAGCCGGGACCAGGCGACCGGCTTGCGCGTCATGCGCTTGAGCGGGTCCACGGGCCGCAGCTCCTCGTCCACCGGCAGGCCATCGCGGTACACGAAGCTGTGCGCGCTCAGGCACCGGGTGACGCGGCCCGGGTCGACGATGCTCTTGTAGGAGGCCTCGTCGTCCGGCCGCAGCGGCTGCCGGTCGACATAGCTCTCGATCACGAGGCCGTCCGGCTTCGTCACGTGCCCGGACGGTCCGAACTCCGCACGACTGACGACAACTCCGGGAGACCCCTCGTAGTCCCGCAGCACCTCCGGCAGCTGGGCGCCGGCGGGCGAGAACAGGAACTCGTCCATGTCCAGGAAGGCGATCCAGCGCGCGTCGTCGCGATGGGCGCCGACACAGTGCTCGAAGGCGAGGAACATCGCCTTCGGGCGGCCGTTGTGGCCGAGGAAGGGAAGCGTCCATTCATGACGCGTGGCCACGCCGTCCTCGAGATACGGGGCGAGCACATCGAGATGGTGGTCCGTGCTGCCGTTGTCGTACAGCACGAACCTCTCGACCCCGGCCAGCCGGTGGAACTCGATCCACTCGCCGAGATAGTCCGCGTCGTCACGATAGATCGTGCAGGCCGCCAGATAGGCTCTTCCGCTCTCAGGGGGCATCAGGCTCCAATCCTTATGGAATCACGCGAAGTCTTCACCCAGCACGAGCTCGAGGAGGTCTTGAGGGACCCCGGCCTCATACCGATCTGCGCGGGGGACGCGGAATTCACGGTCGCAGGAGACCACTTCGTGCGAGCGGCCGACTCGGCACGCCTGCGCGTGGACGACACCGTGTCGGTCGAGGCCGGCGGCTCCGCGACGGTCGTGGCCAGAGGGCGCACCCACGTGACCGCACGGAACTCGGTCGCCGTGGACGCCGACGACTCGGCCCTCGTGATGGCCGGCAACCACGTCTTCGTGCGGGCGCGCGGACGGTCACGGGTGGTGGCCGGCGCCTACGCGATCGTGGAGGCCGCGGGCGAGTCGTCCGTGGTGGCCCTCGCGCGCGCTGCGGTGCGGGCGGGCGATCGGTGTCGCGTGCGGGCCCTGTTGAGCGCGCGGGCGAATCTCAAGGGCGACGCGCGGGGGTGGGTGTGGGGCATGGCGGTGGCCCAGGCGACCCAGCGGGCCGCGGTCACCGCGTGGGGCTCGGCGAACGTCTTCGCCAGGGACTCGGCCAGCGTCGAGGCACTCGAGACCGCGGTCGTGACGGCGGGCGGATCCGTCACCGTGAGAGCGTTCGGATCGGTGATGGTGAGGGCCAGGGGGCGGGCGCGGATCGATACGACGGGCGCAGTGGCGGTCATGCGCCATGGGCCCGGCACGGTCGTGTCCGGGGCCGGCGTCACGGAGGCGACTCGCCCCCGGACCGCCGAGGAATGGTGCGCCTACTACGGCGTGCCGGTGGAGGGTGGGGTCGCGATCCTCTACAAGGCCGTGGACGACGACTTCGAGTCCTACCACGGAGCGTCCTACCGCCCGGGCAGCGAGCCGACTGCCACGGACTGGGACGGCGGCGAGCAGGAGTGCGGCGGCGGGCTTCACTTCTCGCCCCGGCCGACCTTCGCCCTGGCGGCGCCCACGGACGCCATGCGGTTCGTCGCATGCCCGGTCCGCCTCGATGACATCGCCTTTCGCCCCGACGCCCTCTATCCCGACAAGGTCAAGGCCAGGGGCGTGTGTGCCCCGGTCTACGAGGTCCGCGAGGACGGGACCGCCGTCGAGCCCGTCCCCACCCCGGCGCCGTAGTCCCGGCCCGACGCGGACGAACCCCCATTTCACGCCTGCGGCACGGCGAAGCCTCGCCGCGCCAGAGCCTCGCGCAGGGCGGGCGCGTGGCGGGCCAGCGAGTCGTCGGTGACCGGATGGAGCTGAGCCGGGACGGGGGCCGCGGGCAGGTCGCGAGGTGAGCCCGCCTGCTGCCACATCCGGGCCTTGCGGAGCCGTTCCTCCTCGGACCGCGACCAGTAGTGGTGCACCCGCACGCGCGACCAGCTGACAGGCTTGCGCCGCGTGTACCGCAGCATGTCGAGCGGGCGCATCTGCTCGTCCACCGGCAGGCCGTCGCGGTACACGAAGCTGTGCGATCCCAGGCAGCGCGCCACGCGCCGCGGGTCGACGATGCTCTTCAGCCATGTCTCCTCGTCGGGTTGCACGGACCGCCGCTGGAGATAGCTCTCGATCACCAGGCCGGCCGGCCTGGTGAGGTGGCCCGACGGCCCGAACTCGGCCCGGTTCACCACCACTCCCGGGAACTCCTCGTAGTCGCGGAGCACATCGGGCAGCGGCGCGCCGGTGGGCGAGAAGACGAACTCGTCGATGTCCAGGAAGGCGATCCAGCGCGCGTCGGCCGAGTGCTCACCGACGCAGTGCTCGAACGCGGTCACGATCGCTCGCGGGCGCCCGTTCTGCCGCAGGAAGGGCTGCGGCCAGTCGTACACGGTGACGATGCCCTCGCCCACGTAGGGAGCCAGCACCTCGCGATGCTCGTCCGTGCTTCCGTTGTCGTACAGGAAGAAGCGCTCGACGCCCATCAGCAGGTGGAACTCCACCCACTCGGGCAGGTAGGCCGCGTCGTCGCGGTACATCGTGCAGGCGGCGAGGTAGGCTCCGGGGCGTTCGGCGGGCATCTCGGCTGGCATCCTTATGAAATCGCTCGACGTGTTCACCCAGGACCAGCTCGAGGAGGCCCTGGGGCGTTCGGACGTGATACCGATCTGCTCGGGAGAGGGGCGCTTCGAGCTCGGCGGCCGGCACTTCGCGCGGGCAGCCGATGCGGCGCACGTCACCCTCCACGACTCGGCCGCGGTCGAGGCCGGCGGCCGGACCACGATCGTCGCACACGGCAGGGCCGACGTGAGCGCCCGCGACTCGACGGCGGTGGACCTGCACGACTCTGCGCGGGCGCGCGCGTACGGGCGCGTGTCGGTGCGGGCCCTGGACCGCTCC
>JBOGZM010000325.1:0-2758 GCA_050697255.1 Solirubrobacterales bacterium | reverse complement strand
CGGGCGCCAGCAGCTCGAGCAGCGCGCGCGGGCCCGCAAGGGCGGCCAGCGGCAGGCCGCCGCCCAGCACTTTGCCGAGGATCGTCAGGTCCGGCCGCACACCGAGCGCCTGCTGGGCGCCGCCGGTGCCGACGCGGAAGCCGGTGATCACCTCGTCGAGGATCAGCACCGCGCCGGCTGCGTCGCACGTCGAGCGCAGCAGCTCCAGGAACCCGGGCCGGGCCGGCACCAGGCCCATGTTGGCCGGGATCGCCTCGGCGAGGATCGCGGCCAGGTCCGCCCCGGTTCGCTCGGCCGCGGCGCTGAGCGCGCCGGCGTCGTTCCAGGGCACCACCACGGTGTCCGCGGCCTGAGCCTCGGTGACGCCCGGTGAGGCCGGGATGCCCTGGGTCGCGAGCCCGGAGCCGGACTCGGCCAGCAGCCCGTCGACGTGGCCGTGGTAGCAGCCGGCGAACTTGATCACCCGTGCCCGCCCCGTGGCCGCGCGGGCAAGCCGGACCGCCGTCATCGCCGCCTCCGTCCCCGAGGCGGTCAGCCTCACCATCTCCGCGGACGGCACGCGTGCGACGACCTCGGCCGCGAGATCGACCTCCGCCTCGGTGGGAGCCCCGTAGCTCGTCCCGCGCGCAGCGGCGTCGCGGACCGCCGCGACCACCTCGGGGTGCGCGTGCCCGAGGATCATGGGGCCCCAGGAGCACACGTAGTCGAGGTACCGGCTGCCGTCGGCGTCGACGATCTCCGCGCCGCCGGCGGAAGCAACGAACAGTGGATCGCGGCCGACGGCCCGCATTGCCCGGACGGGGCTGTTCACCCCGCCCGGTATCACCGCTTGGGCGCGCTCGAACAGCTCGCCCGAACGCCGACCCGAGGCAACCGCTCTAGGTATGCCTCGCCTCCCAGTCGGCATAGTCGGGCGTGAAGTAGTGCAGGCGAATCTTCTTGAACTCCGTCGACGAATAGAGCGTCGAGCGATCGTCGCCCTCGAGCCCGCAGACCGACGCGACACCGTCAAGGACGGCGTCGCACTCCTCCTTCGAGCGGCCGTGGGCCATCGTGAACACGCTGTAGGGCCAGTCCGGATAGGTCGGGCGCCGGTAGCAGTGGGAGACGCCCCGCACCGCGGCCATTCGCGGGCCGAGCTCCATGATCTGGTCCTCCGGCACCTTCCAGACGCCCATGCCGTTGGCGGAGAAGCCCGCGCGACGGTGGAACAGGATCGCCGCTACGCGGCGCAACACCTTCCGCCTCACCATTCCCTCCAGGTGGCTGAGCAAGCGTGCGACGGGGATTTCGAGCCGCTCGGCCGCCGGAGCGTACGGATCGGGCCGCACCTCCATCGGGCCCTGGAGCGCCCGGATCACGGCCACGTCGAGGTCCTCGATCGGGACCGGGTCGCGCGACTGCGGATCGACAGCCTCGACCGGCGCGGCGAGCTTGTCGGTGCCGCCTTCCATCTCGAGGTTCATGCTGATCTTGAACATGGTCAGCGTGGGCAGCTTGCGCATCGACTCGGCACCGCTCAGGTCGCGGAGCACCTCGAGCGTGCCGTCGAGGCCGAGCGTCGAGTCCGGTGCGGTGGCGATCGTGAACCAGAGGTTGAAGTCGTGGTTCCGCAGGTAGTTGTGCGAGACACCGGGGTGCTCGTTGATGATGCGGGCCGCCCGGTGTGGCTGCTCGGCGTCGACCCGCGCGGCCACGAGCATCGAGCTGTATCCGAGCGCCGTCGTATCGAAGATGGGAGTGATCTCCCTGATGATGCGGTCACGCAACAGCCGCGCGGCGCGGTCGAGCGCCTCGTGCTCGTCCATGCCCGCTTCGCGCGCCACCGCCTCGAACGGCCGCGGCTGCAGGGGAAACTTCGACTGCAGCGCGTTCAGCAGGCGCTTGTCGGTCTCGTCCAGCGGGACCGCCGCGCCCTGGGCGCGCGACCTCAGCTTCGGGACGGCGCTTCTCACCCCTGAAGCCACCGCGCCACCTCCTTCGCGTGGTAGGTGACGATCACGTCCGCGCCCGCGCGCCTGATCGCCATGAGCGTCTCGAGCACGACCGCGCGCTCGTCCAGCCAGCCGCGTTCCGCGGCCGCCTTGAGGGCAGCGTACTCGCCGGAGACGTTGTACGCAGCGACCGGCACGTCGACGGCTTCGCGCACTCGCCGCACCACGTCCAGATACGGGAGCGCGGGCTTCACCATCACGACGTCGGCGCCCTCGTCGACGTCGATCCGGGCCTCGCGCACCGCCTCGCGCGCGTTGGCGGGGTCCATCTGGTAGCCGCGCCGGTCGCCGAACGCAGGCGCCGACTCCGCGGCTTCCCGGAACGGGCCGTAGAAGGCCGACGCGAACTTCGCGCTGTAGGCGACGATCGGGAGATCGGTGTGACCCTCGGCATCGAGCTGGGACCGGATCGCGGCCACCCGGCCGTCCATCATGTCCGACGGCGCGACGGCGTCCGCGCCGGCGTCCGCGTGGGACGTCGCCGTCCTTGCGAGCAGCTCGAGCGTCACGTCGTTGTCCACCACCCCGTCCTCGCGGACCACTCCGCAGTGGCCGTGCGACATGTATTCGCACAAGCACACGTCGGTGATCACGATCAGCGACGGCTGCGCCTGCTTCAGGGCGCGCACGGCCAGCTGCACGATGCCCTCCTGGTCATAGGCGCCCGAGGCGGCCTCGTCCTTGTGGGACGGGATGCCGAACAGCAGCACCGCCGGGATGCCGAGCGAGGCGATCTCGCCGGCCTCGGACTCGAGGTGCGAGAT
>JBOGZM010000324.1:0-4826 GCA_050697255.1 Solirubrobacterales bacterium | reverse complement strand
CCTACGCGCTCGACCAGCTCCACGCTACTGCTGCGCGAGCGCCTCGACGTCCTTGCGGGCGCGGTCCTCCACTTCCGTGCCCACCGAGGCGAACACCTCACGCGCGAGCTCGGCCAGCGCCTGGGCGAGATAGGCCTCGTCGCGGCGCTCCACGAGTCGCTCGACCCGCGCGAAGACCTCCTCGACCCACTCGGGCTCGAGCAAATCGCGCTGCGCGCGCAGGATGCGGTCCACGTCCGTGGGGACCGCTCGCTCGCCGGGCCCGAACAGCTCCTCGCGCAGCTTCTCGCCCGGCCTCGCGCCCACGATCTCGATCGGTATCTCCTCGGGCTCGTGGCCCGACAGCCGGATCATGTTGCGCGCGAGATCGATGATCTTCACCTGCTCGCCCATCTCCAGCACGAACGTCTCACCGCCGCGCGCCATGTTCGCCGCCCGGATGACCAGCTGCACCGCCTCCGGGATGGTCATGAAGTAGCGCTCCATGTCCGGGTGCGTGACCGTGATGGGCCCGCCGCGTTGGATCTGGCGCCGGAACAGCGGCACCACGCTGCCGCTGGAGCCCAGCACGTTCCCGAATCGCACGGTGCAGAAGACCGTGTCGGCATGGCGCCGCCCGAGCGCCTCCACGATCCACTCCGCCATCGCCTTCGACGCCCCCAGGGCCGTTGCCGGGTTGACCGCCTTGTCGGTCGAGATCAGCACGAACCGGCGCACGCCGCCCGCGGCCGCGGCCGCGGCGCACACCCGCGTCCCGATCGCGTTGTTGCGCACGGCCTCCAACGGGTTGTCCTCGGTCAGCGACACGTGCTTGTACGCGGCGGCGTGGAACACGATGTCCGGGCGAAAGCGCTCCATCACGTCGTGCATGCGCTTCGACTCCTTGCAGTCGGCGAGGATCGACTCGCAGGCGGCGAAATGCCGCTCGCCGATCAGCTCACGCTCGATGTCGAAGAGGTTGTCCTCGGCATGGTCGAGCAGCACCAGCAGCCGCGGTCGCACCCGCGCTATCTGACGGCAAAGCTCGGACCCGATCGACCCGCCGGCGCCGGTCACGAGCACGATGCGGTCACGCAGATACGCGCCCACCTGCTCGATCTCGACCGCGACGGGCTCCCGGCCCAGCACGTCCTCGACCTGCACCTCGCGCACCTGGCGAAGGAGGTCCACGGACCCGGAGATCAGCTCGAACACGCCGGGCAGCGTGCGCACCGGGATGTCGCGCTCACGGCAGGCCCGCACGACGTGCTCGCGCAGCACGCCCGGAGCGGATGGGATCGCGATGATCACCTGGTCGGGCTCTGCGTCGTCGAGCAGGCGCTCGATCTGGCGCGTATCGCCCAGCACCTTCAGGCCGTTGATGCGCATCCCTCGCTTGCGCGGGTCGTCGTCCACGAACCCGATCGGCGTCTGGCGCAGGCGCGGGGTCCGCTGCATCTCACGCGCGATCAGCTGACCGCCCTCGCCGGCCCCGACGATCAGGACCTCCTGTCCCTTGGGCAATACCGCCCCGCGCGGCGGGCGCTCCAGCACGCTGCGCACAGCGAGCCGCGAGCCGCCGATCAGCGCGATCGTGAGCAGCAGGTCCATGACGGCGATCGAGCGGGGGAGGTCACTGTCGGTCGGAGACCACACGTACAGCACGCCCACCATGACGAGACTGGCGGTCACGACGGCCTTCAGGATCGACTCGAAGTCCCGCAGCCCGACGTACCTCCACCACTTCTGGTAGAGGCCGAAGGCGGCGAAGATCGCCACCTTGCCGACCGTCACGAAGGCGATCGTCTGCCACAGCAGGTCGCTGTAGCGGTCCGGGATGCCCTGGTCGAAACGCAGCGCGAACGCAAGCCAGTAGGCCACCGCGACCAGCGCCGCGTCAGCGGTCAGCTGAAGGAGGCGGTGCCGGTAGACGGGATCGGTGACGGCCTTCCGCATCTTCCGCAGTTTACGGGCTGACCCGCCCGCATCGCGGGGGTGGCGCTTCTCGCGAAAGCGCTGTTTGCAGCGAGATCCGCATCAGGGCCCGCCCCCGCGCAGCGCTTCGACGACCTGGCGCGCGGCGTCCGCGCCGAGCGTGGGTCCCATCGGGAGGGCCAGGTTGGTCGCGGCGGCGCGCATCGTGCCGGGCAGATCGTGCGCGGGCGCCCACGGCCGCATCGCGGGCTGCATGTGGACCGGGACGCGGTAATACGACCGCGCGGCGATGCCCGCCTCCGACAGCGCCCGCGACGCCGCATCGGGGTCATCGGTGCGAACCACGTACAGATGGTGGGCCGGCTCCTCGTCCGCGGCGGCACGCGGCAGGTCCACCAGCTCGCCCAGCCCGTCGCGCTCGTATGCGGCGGCCAGGTCGCGGCGGCGGGAGTTCCAGTCGTCGAGCCGCCCCAGCGTCACCCGCAGCACCGCAGCCTGCAGCGCGTCGAGGCGTGAGTTCCACCCCACGTCGGTGTACGTGCTCTTGTCCCGCGAGCCGTGGAAGCGCAGCACCCGAGCGGTCGCTGCGACGTCGTCGTCGTCCGTCGCGATCGCTCCTCCGTCCCCGAGGCAGAACAGGTTCTTCGAGGGGAAGAAGCTGAAGGTCGCCGCGTTCCCGAGGCCGCCTGCGCGGTGTCCCCCCCGGCGGGCACCGGCCGCCTGCGCGGTGTCCTCGACGATCGCGACCCGGCGACCGTCGAGGAGCTGCCGCAGCTCGGCGACGGGTGCGACACCTCCGAACAGGTGCACGGGGATCACCGCCCGGGTGGCGGGCGTGAGCGCCCGCTCGACCGTCTCGGCGGTGAGGCAGAACGTCTCCGGGTCGACGTCGCAGAACACCGGCCGCGCGCCCGTGTGCGGAATCGCCTCAGCGCTCGCATAGAACGTGAAGGACGGCACGATCACGTCGTCCCCCGGGCCCACCCCGAGGCTGCGCAGGGCGATCGTGATCGCATCGGTGCCGTTCGCCACCCCGACGACGTGGCGCACGGCGAGGTACTCGGCCAGCTCGCGCTCGAACGCCTCGACCTCGGGCCCCAGGATGAAGCGGCCGGACTCCACGACTCCCGCGATCGCCCGATTCACCTCCTCTCGCACCTCATGCAGCTGCGCCCCGGTGTCGAATAGAGGAAGTGCCACTGCCGTGGACGCTACCCTGTGCTCCTGCCGGAGCAAGGAAAACGGCCGATCGGCAAGCAGATCGGCCGGTCCCAGGCAGGCTGACCGCCCCCGATGCTCTCTCTCGTTCTAGCTTCGCTCACCGAGCCGATCGTCGACTTCGCGACGAACGTGATCGGCGATCTCGGCCTGGCCGGGATCTTCATCCTGATGCTGCTCGACAGCGCGTGCATCCCGACGTCGAGCGAGGCGATCATGCTGTTCGCCGGGTTCGAGGTCTCGGACGGGCGCTTCACGATGACCGAGATCGTGCTGGCCGGCGTGCTCGGCAACGTGGTCGGGTCCTGGATCGCCTGGGGCATCGGCTGGTACGGCCGCGTCGAGCTGCTGGAGAAGCACGGCAAGTGGTTCCACGTCACGCCCAAGCACCTCGCCTGGGCGGACCGGTGGTTCGAGCGCTACGGCGCGCCGACGGTCTTCTTCTCGCGCATGCTGCCGGTGATCCGCACCTTCATCTCGCTGCCGGCCGGCGTGGCCAGGATGCCGTTCTGGAAGTTCACGTTTCTCAGCACCGCGGGGATCATCCCGTGGGTGCTCGCGTTCGGGCTGATGGGCGAGGCGGTCGGCGATCGCTGGGACGAGTGGCAGGAGAACCTCCACTACGCCGACTACGTGATCCTGGCGGCGATCGCCGGGGGCATCCTGTACATCCTCCTCCACCGCCGTGGCGGTGGAGGAGGGGAAAAGGCGGTCACGGGCGGGACGGGCTCACAGACGGACCGCCCTCTTCCGGACTCACCGCAGTAGGTGTCGCGCGACCTGCCACTGGGCGAGGCCGTGGCACTGGGGGCGATACAGGGACCCACCGAGCTGCTGCCGGTGTCCAGCTCCGGTCATCTCGTGCTCGTGCCGAGCATGCTCGGCTGGCGCTACCGCGATCTCGACCCGGAGCTGCGCAAGTCGTTCGAAGTCGCGCTCCACGCCGGCGGCGCGGTCGCGCTGCTCCTCGGGCTGAGGCGCGAGGTCGCCTCCTACGTGCGCTCGTTCGGACCCGCCAACCTCACCAACCTCGCGCTGTCCTTCGCGCCCGCTGCGATCGCCGCCTGGGCGTTTGAGCGCCCGATCGAGCGGCGGCTGTCCCAGCCCGCGCCGGTCGCGGTCGCGCTGATCGCCGGCGCCGTCGCGATGGCCCTCGCCGACGGCTTTCCCGAGCAGCGCGGCCGTGCCGAGGTGACGCCGCTGGACGCGCTCGTGATCGGGCTCGCCCAGGCAGGCGCGCTCGTGCCCGGCGTCTCACGCAACGGCGCGACGCTGTCCGCGGCGCGCGTCCTGCGCTTTCGCCGTGCGGACGCGAATGTGATCTCTCGCCAGATCGCGCTGCCGGTGATCCTGGCCGCGGCCGCGTTGAAGGGCGTACGGCTGGCCCGGCGCGGGTTACAGCCGGGTGTCGCCGCCGGGATGCTCGCGGGGGCCGGCGCGGCGTTCGCCTCGACACTCGCCTCGATGCGGCTGATCACGATGCTCGAGCGCAGCCGGTCGCTGCTGCCGTATGCGGGCTACCGGGCCGCTCTGGGCGCGCTCGCGCTGACCCGGAGCAACCGCGGATGAGCGACTCCCGGCACGCATACGCGCGCTCGGGCGTGGACACCGGCGCGACTGCGAGCGGCATCGGCGCGCTGGTCGCCGCGCTCGGGCGGATCGATCCCGGCAGGCCGCGGCGCTCGATCCTGCGG
>JBOGZM010000323.1:0-3891 GCA_050697255.1 Solirubrobacterales bacterium | reverse complement strand
ACTCCTACGTCTTCGTGCCGGCCGACCTGGAGGAGCAGAAGATCCTCGCCACCGGCGTCTACGGCGCCAAGCTGGTGGCTGTGCGGGGCAACTACGACGACGTCAACCGGCTCTGCACCGAGCTGTCCGCCGAGCACCCGTGGGCGTTCGTGAACGTGAACCTGCGCCCGTACTACGCGGAGGGCTCCAAGACCCTTGCGTTCGAGGTCGCCGAGCAGCTCGGCTTCGAGCTGCCTGACCGGGTCGTGTGCCCGGTCGCCTCCGGGTCGCTGTTCACCAAGATCGCGCGCGGGTTCGAGGAGTGGCTCGAGCTGGGGATCCTGGAGGGATCCCTGCCCTCCTTCCACGGCGCGCAGGCCGAGGGCTGCAGCCCCGTGGCGCAGGCCTACGAGGCCGGGCACGAGACCTGCCGCCCGGTGCGCCCGGACACCATCGCCAAGTCGCTGGCGATCGGGAACCCGGCCGACGGCGTGTTCGCGCTCGACGTCGCGCGCCGCACCGGCGGCTCGATCGACTCCGTCACGGACGAGGAGATCGTCGACGGCATCCGGCTGCTCGCCGAGACGACCGGCATCTTCACGGAGACGGCCGGCGGCGTCACCACCGCCGTGCTGGCGAAGCTCGCCGAGCGAGGCGACATCGGCCCGGACGACCGCGTCGTGCTCTACATCACGGGGGACGGCCTGAAGACGCTCGATGCCGTGCGCGACATCGTCTCGACCTACGAGGTCGAGCCGGCGCTGGACAGCTTCGCCGCGACCGTGCCCGTCCCGGGCCGTGAACGCGTCTAGATGGCGGTCACGGTCAAGATCCCGGCGCAGCTGCGGGCCCTGACCGGGAACGAGGCGGAGGCGGAGGTCGAGGGGGCGTCGGTCGGGGAGGCCCTGGAGGCGGTGTACCAGCGCTATGACGGCCTGCGGGACCGCATCACCGAGAACGGGGAGCTGCGGCGCTTCGTGAACGTGTACGTGGGCGGGGAGGACATCCGCTTCGGAAGCGGCCTCGAGACGCCGGTCACCGACGGCGACGAGATCACGATCCTGCCCGCGGTCGCCGGCGGCGCCTAGGCGATGCTTCCAGCTGGGCCGTGCGGGCCGGCTAGCTCTTGCCGGCCGTGCGGCGGAGCGCGTCGAGCGACTGATCGAGCCAGCGGCGGAAGTACAGGTGCCCGAGCACGGCATCGAACACGCGGTCGCCGGTGCTCTTCGGCTGCATGCCCATCTCGACGTCGACGAAAGTGTTGCCCTGCGCGTCCGTCAGCAGCCAGTGCGCGTACATGCCTGTCTTCTGGCAGGCGAACCTGATCTCGCGCAGGTCGTCCAGGCGCTCGATCAGGAAGTCGGTCTCAACCGTGCCGCGGCCCGAGCGCGTGACCTGGGCGTACTCCTCGCCCTCCTCGAAGCGCTGGCCGTTCACCTCCACCACGCGCGGGAACCACTCCGGGTGGCGGCGCGGGTCGCCCACGAGGCTCCACACGGACTCGACCGGCGCGTCGATCACCGCCTGCCGCCGAATCGCCGACATCGCCCGCCGCCCTACAGCCAGCCGCGGCGGCGGAAGAACGTGACCATGCCGATCAGGATCGCGAGGCAGGCGCCCGTAACGATCCAGAACGTGGTCTCGCCACCCTCACCCGGCACGCCCACGTTCATGCCCCACAGGCTCGCGATGAACGTCAGCGGCAGCACCACGACGCTGAACGCGGTCAGCACGCGCAGGATCTCGTTGACCCGGTGCGAGATCACCGACTCGTTCGTCTCGTCGAGTGCCACCACGACCTCCTTGTAGTTCTCGAGCATGTCCCAGATCCGCTCGGAGGCGTCCACGATGTCGTCGAAGTAGACCTCCAGCTCCTCGCGCATGTAGCGCTGCTTGGTCCGCTCGAGGTCCCGCAGCACCGGGCGCTGGGGCCGGACGATCTTGCGGAAGTTGATGATCTCCTGCTTCACGTTGGAGATGTCGCGCACTATCTCCTCGCCGCGGCCGACGAAGATCTCCTCCTCGAGCTGCTCGAGCTTGTTCCCGATCTTGCGCAGCATCGGGAAGCAGTAGTCGACCGACTGGTCCACGATCTGGTACAGCAGGTAGCCCGTTCCCTTGGAGAAGAGCTGCTCGCGGACCTCCTCGTTCGTGCGGCAGCGCTCGAACAGGTACTGCACGGGCTTCAGGGGCTGGTTCGGCAGCGTGATCATGTAGTCGGGCCCCACGAACAGGTCCAGCTCGCCCGCGTTCAGGCGCCCGACCTGCTTGTCGAAGATCGGGAAGTGGAGCACGATGAAGAGGTAGTTCGGGTACTCGTCGATCTTCGGTCGCTGGTTGCGCGACATCACGTCCTCGATGTCGAGGGCGTGAAAGTCGAAGTGCTCGGCCAGCCAGGCGCGCTCGAGCGCGGAGGGCTCCTCGATGTGGATCCACTCCATGCCCCCGTGCGACAGGCGCTCTATGTGTGGCTGGGTGCGCTCCGGAGCGGGGGCGGCCAGGGCGCCGTGGCGCCTTGCGCGCGTGCGTCTGGGCAGTCGTGGGCGGAAGGCGATCGGCATTGGAGTGGGTCTTCGGTGGTCGTCATCGCGTCTCCTGTGGGCGCGGATCGATTGTAACCGTGCTCCGTGGCGGTCTCCCGCGGCGCGCATCAAGCCGCTAGGCCCGCCGCCTCGAAAAGTCGTCCGCGCCGATCAGGTCGAGCGCCAGGGCGCGCGACATGAGCGCCGCCTCGTGGCCGAGGTTCTCGCAGACCGTCGCCTGGTAGAGGGCCATCATCTCCAGACGGGCCTCCGTCAGCGCCCGGTCGAGGCGCGCGACCTGGTTCGCGTTGAAGTCGCCCACGATGCGCACGAAGCACTCGGGGCAGCGGAGGCGAAGGGTCATCGCGCCCTCGCCGCCCTCCTTCCATGCTTCGAGCTGGAGCAGGCCCGAGCCGCAATTGGCGCAGGTGGAGGCCGTCATCGTCATCTCACAGGGACGAGCGCAACCTACGTGCCACGCAGGACGTAACCGGCTGCCGCCCGTGCGTCATCCTGTGGGGCATGGAGGCACACGCCTCGACACCGCCGGTGGAGCGCCGGCGCGGGTGGGGCCGCTGGGTCGTGATCGCGCTGGTCGGCCTGTTCATCGCGCTGCTCGTGTACGGCCTCGAGAGCCGCGGGCCCGACGACGCGATCGACGACGCGCTGGCGGAGGGCCGTGCCGCCACTGCCCCCGCCTTCACGCTGGAGGTGCTCGACCAGGGCAACGTCCCGTCGCCCCTGCGCCGGCCGCTCGGGGGCGCGCTGGCCGACGGGCGCCTGTCGCTGGCGGAGCTCCGCGGCACCCCGGTGGTGCTCAACCTGTGGGCCTCGTGGTGCACCCCGTGCCGGGAGGAGGCGCCGCGCCTGCAAAAGGGCTGGGAGCGGTGGGGCCCGCGCGGGGTGGCCTATCTGGGCCTGAACATCCAGGACCTGCGGGGCGACGCACGTGGGTTCGCGCGGCGGTTCGGCATCACCCATCCGAGCGTGCGCGATGCCCGCCGCGGCGTGGCCGACAGCTACGGCGCGACAGGGATACCGGAGACCTTCTTCGTCGACGCGCGGGGGCGCGTCGTCGGCCATGTGATCGGCGTGGTGTCCGAGCGCGAGCTCGGGCTCGGGGCGCGGGCGGCCCTTCAGGGCCGGGTCGTGGGGACCGTCACGGGCGGCCGGACGTTCGACGTGCGCTGACTGTCCAGCCGACGACGAACGCTTGCAGAGAAGCGCATGACAGCGATGGAGAAAGCTACAAGCGTCGGCCTAGCGTCCCAGGTCGAGCCGCCCCTGGGGCGGCGGGTAGGTCAGGTGGCCGTCCTCCACCAGCGCGAACGGCGTCAGCTCGTGAGGCTCCGCGCCGCCATCCGGCGAGATGTGCGTGACTCCCCAGCCG
>JBOGZM010000322.1:0-2311 GCA_050697255.1 Solirubrobacterales bacterium | reverse complement strand
CGATCGCACCGCCGCGAGCTAGACGCGGCTGACGACCGCGTCGAACGGCTTGCGGTCGGCGGCCGCCACCCAGTCGTCAGCGGAGCGGCCCTCGGGCTGGCGGGGCTTCGCCGGGTACCCGAACGTGAGCACGATCGCGGGCTCCTCGCCCTCGGCGAGGCCGCCGAGCGCCGTCGCAGTCGCGGCCCGATCCGGCATCCCGTTCGGACACGAGCCAACCCCCTCGTTCCAGGCCGCGACCATCATGTTCTGGGCGGCGCGGCCGGCGTCGAAGGAGGTCGCCCCCTTGCCGTAGGTGACGACCGCGACCACGAACGGCGCGCCGGTGACGTTGGCCGGCGTGTACACGGTCTCGCTCAGGCGCTGTTTCGCCTCGTCGGACTCGACCACCACGAAGCGCCACTGCTGCCTGTTCGCCGAGCTGCCCGACACGCGCCCCGCGTCGAGGAGCCGGCGCTGGACGTCCGCGGGAAGCGACCGGTCCGCATAGGCGCGGACCTCCCGCCTGCTGGCGATCGCGAGGAAGGCGTCCATCGCGATGCAGACCTTAAACCCCGCGCTCGCCGGTCATCGCGCGTGCGATCACGAGCTTCTGGATCTCGTTCGTGCCCTCGTAGATCTGGGTGATCTTGGCGTCGCGCATCATGCGCTCCACCGGGTACTCGCTCACGTAGCCGTAGCCGCCCAGCACCTGCACCGCCTCCGGCGTCACCCACATGGCGGTGTCGGAGGCGAACAGCTTCGCCATCGCCGAGTACTTGCCGATGTCGCGCTCGCCCGCGTCGACCTTCGCGCAGGCCCGGTACAGGAGCTCGCGCGCCGCGGCCGTGCGCGTCTCCATCTCGGCCAGCTTGAACTGGATGCCCTGGAAGGAGGCGATCGGGCGGCCGAACTGGCGCCGCTCCTTCGCGTAGCCGGCCGCGTAGTCGGTGGCGCCCTGCGCGATCCCCACCGCCTGCGCGGCCACGCCCAGCCGGGAGTGGTCGAGCGTCGCCAGCGCGACCTTGAACCCCTCGCCCTCAGCGCCGATCAGATTCTCGTGGGGCACCCGCACGCCGTCGAAGATCGGCTGACCCGTGGGCGATCCCCGGATCCCCATCTTGTGCTCGAGCTTGCCGACGGAGAAGCCGGGCCGATCGGCCTCGACGACCAGGCAGGAGATCCCGTGCGAGTGCCCCTTGTCCGGGTCCGTGACCGCGAACACCAGGTAGAAGTCGGCGATCCCGAGGTTGGTGATCCAGTTCTTGGTGCCGTCGATCACCCACTCGTCCCCGTCGCGGCGGGCCCGCGTGCGCATGCCGCCGGGGTCGGAGCCGGCCTCCGGCTCGGAGAGCGCGAAGGCCGGGGTCCACTCTCCCGACGCGCACCTGGGCAGGAGGCGCCGCTTCTGCTCGTCGGTCCCGAAGAGCTTGATCGGGAGCGTGCCGAGCTCCTGGATCATCAGCATCAGGGCGCAGGAGGCGCAGGCCCGGGCGACCTCCTCGACCGCGATGTTCAGCATCAGCGTGCCGGTGCCCGTGCCGCCATATTCCGTGTCGAACGGCAGCCCGAACAGGTCGTGCTCGGCGAACAGCTTGCGCAGGTCGTGCGGGTACTCCGCCTTCTCGTCGATCTCGGCCGCGCGCGGCTCCACCCGCTCGGTGACGATCTGGCGGATCGCGTTGCGGAAGTCGACGAACTCCTGCGGGAGCGAGTACGGGGTCGTGGGCGTCGTCACTGGGTTCATCGATCCTCGCGACCGCGCCGGTTACGCCGGAGTCCGCAGCTCACCGGACTCGCCGTGGTCTCGGAAGCCACGGCCCACAAGCTAGCGCCCCCGGCACCGCTCGCGCCCAGCGGGAGAAAGCCCCACGGCGCGATACTACGACGCGGCATGTCCGAGCACGCAGTCGAAGTGATCCGCCGCACCTTCGATCAGGCGAGCCGGGTCACGGACCCGTCCGGGCGGGTGCTGGACGTACTGGATCGCGACACGCGCGCGGTCGTCTTCGACTCGTTCGACCCGCAGATCGAGGTCCAGGAGGATCCGCGGTTTCCCGAGGCCGGGCTCTACCGGGGGCGCGAGGCGGTCGGCCGCTACTTCTCGCAGTTCACCGAGAACTTCGACGCATTCACCTTCGAGGCGGAGGACTTCATCGATCTCGACGAGCAGCGGGCGCTGGTCGTCTTTCGGCTCCGCACGCGCGGGAAGGGCAGTGGGGCCACGGTCGAGGAGCAGCCCGGCTGGATCTACACGATCCACGGCGGCAAGGTGATGCGGATCGAGGCGTACCTGGACCACCGTGAGGCGTTCGCGGCGGCGGGCCTCGGG
>JBOGZM010000321.1:0-5494 GCA_050697255.1 Solirubrobacterales bacterium | reverse complement strand
GCAGCTCGTCGCCGGCGGCGTGGCCGTTCATGTCGTTCACGGCCTTGAAGTTGTCGAGGTCGAACAGCACCAGCGCAAGCTTGCGACCGGAGCGCATCGCGGCGTCGAGCTCGGCCGTCACGCGCTCCTCGAATCCGCGCCGGTTCAGGCATCCGGTGAGCGGGTCCGTGCGCGACATCTCCGTGAGGTGCTCGCGGTGGCGGTCGTGGTTCTGCGACTGCCAGGCGCACAGGACCGCCGAGAAGGCGAGAGATGCTGCGATGAAGGCGACGTACGTGGCCTCCGGATCGCCGTACAGGTTCGCGATCATCACGAACGCGAGCATGTCGGCCGCACCCACGGGGACGAACAGGCGCAGGGGGTAGAACACCGCCGCGTACACCATCGGCAGGAAGAACATGAACGTCAGCGGGCTGCGCGCGCCCTGATCGGCGGCCACGCCGACTGCGGTCAGCAGGATGACCGTCAGGCTCCAGGTCACGAAGAAGGCGTCGGCATAGCGGCTGCGCAGCAGGCGCTCGGGCCTCACGAGGTGGATCGCGAGCGCGGTCGCGATGCCGATGCCGAACAGGCCCAGCAGCAGCCGGCGGTTGGGGTATTCCCAGGTCGCGAGGGCATACAGCGCCCCCGTTGCGTACGCGGCGATCGTCAGCCACACCCCGGCCTTGATCATCTGCGCGCGCAGGTACTCCTGGGAGACCTCGACGCTCCCTGTCGAGCCCTTGGACTCCACGCCCACTAAATCGGCGTTGTGCAGGCAGAGCATTAGCTCAGGCACGGCGGCCCGCGAGACCGAGGTGTCCAGCGGCCTACTCGCCGCTGAAATCGCGCATCCGGCGGCGGTTCCGCGCGCGCGCCGCGAGGGTGCCGGCGCCGGCCGCGAGCAGCATCAGCCCGATGCCGGCCCAGATCGGAACCCCCCCGTCCTCGCCGCCACCGCCGTCCTGCGCCGGCTCCGAGGGGGGGGTCGTCTGGGTCTCGGCGGGAGGTTGCTCCTCCTGTGCCGGTTGTTCCTGCGCCGCGGCAGCCGTCAGCCGCACGCGCGCGGCGGGCTCACTCGTGCCGGGCGGACCGATCCAGCGGACGACCTCACCGGTGTCGTACGTCTGAAGGACCTTGAACGTCAGGGACGTGCGTGGCCGCAGGGGGAGCCGAAGCCCGAGCGGGAACCTGCCGCGCTCCTCGCCGCGCAGCTCTCGGCCGCGCGGGGCGATGAGCGTGACCCGGCGTCCCGAGGCCCGTACGCGCCAGCCCCCGGACCGGCGGGCTGCGCCGGCGGCGACGCCTGCCGGAAGCTGAATCGTGATCCGGGTCGTGGCGGCGGCCGGGCGCTCGTTCGGCACCTCGAAGGTCAGCCGGGTCTCGGATCCCGCTGCTGCTCGCTTGGGCTTGATCTCGACGTGGGCAGATGCGCTGGTGGCCGGGAGCGCGAGCGCGGCGGCGAGCGCCGCCACCACCACCCTCACTGGACCTCCGCCTCGAGGCGGGTATCGGTGCCGAGCACCCGGCAGCGGCGGGCGCCCTCGACCTTCTCGGGCGTGTCGGCCTGGTGGACGTGGGGGTACGGATACCCGGCCTCCTCGACGAACGGCCACGGTTGCGTGCCCTTCACGATCACCTTGCCTTCCCTGTCCCTGCACTCCACCCTGACGCTCGAGGCACCGTTCGTCACCCGCGCCTCGCCCGCGATCGACAGGACCAGCTCGGGTTCGCCGGTGAGCCCCACGCTGCGCTCGGCGATCAGGCCCTGCTGGTCCTCGTCGCTGCCTCCCGACGTCGCCGCCCAGATCGCCAGCGGGGCCGCGACGAGCACCAGGATCACGATCACGGGGCCGTACCGGCGGAGGTCGAGATTGCGCACGCGGGCAACACTAGACGACGACGACGAGGCCGTCGCCTTTGCTGCTTGCCACCTCCCTGGCGAGGATTGAGCCTGGCTGGGGCAGGAGGTTTGACGCGAGGGTCGCGCGGTAGGGCGCGCGCGACCCTCGCGGTCCTTGGAGGCTTCAGGTCAGGGCGCCGGCTGCGGAGCGGCGTCGTGCGCCACGAAGTTGCCCCCCTCGATCCTCACGCCGTCCGAGAGGGTCGGTGGGCAGTTGCGCAGGGCCGCACCGATCGGTATGCCAAGGACGCTGTCGCCGGCGCTGTTCGCACCCTCGCCGTTGTCGACCCCGAAGGCGAGAATCCCGGAACCAACCGGCGGGAACCCGATGCTCGACCTGTCGATCACGCCGGAGACGGTGGCGTGGTGACCGTCCACGTTCACGCAGGTCACCCTTCCGCGCAGATCGACCGTCAGGGCACCCTCGAGCTCGGTCCAGAACCTGCCCCTTGCGCCCGTCGAGGGCGAGTCGGCGCTGGCGTTCACGTGCAGGCGCACGTCGAAGGCCCCGAACGGCGGCAGGAAGACGAAGATGCTGCCGGTGCCGTTGACGAAGTCGCGGGTCGGGCCGACGCCCTCGCTGTGCGTCGCAGCCGCCGGGGCTGCGGTGATGGCAAACGCTGCGAGCGCCAGCGCGCAGCCGGCGAGCTTCACTCCCATCTTCCCTCCTCACCTCATCTTCCTCGGGGAACCCCCTGCGGCTCCCCGCCCGGTGCCTATCCGACCACGTTTTCGTCAGCGTGTCAACGCCGCGGCGTCCCGGTCGCCGCCCGAACGGGCGTCCATATAGAATCGCCTCCGCTGGTGCCCAAGACCTGGTCGGGGAGGCCTGGTCAGAGCATTTGTGCCGTCGGTCATGCCAAGCCCCGTGGGGCGACGTCGCCGCCGCGCCCGGGCTGGGCATGCCGCGGGACTGGATCGATGCCACACGAGAGCCAAATCAGATTGGTGCGCCGGATCTGGGACGCCGTCGCCGAGAGCGGCCTCGAGGCCGCTCTCCAGCTCACGGACCCGGATGTGGAATGGGTGCCGCACGCGGCTCAGGGACGAGTCCTCACCAGCCGTGAGCTGCTCGACTTCTTCGAGGCGTTCCAGGGCGAGCGTCACATAGTCGAGGCCCGCCTGTACTCCGTGGGCATGGAGGGGGACGTCGTGCTCGCCTCCGGAAGCTTCCGTCTCAAGGGAGGAGGCGGGATCTCGGACTTCCAGATCCATTTCGTTTACGAGTTCGAGGAGGATCGCCTGGTGCGCGGGAGCACGTACGCGACGCGGACCGAGGCGCTGGAGGCGATCGCGCGCGACCCCGGCGGGTGAACGCGCTCCTGCACGGGCGCTTCCCTGCGCTGCGGGACACCATTCCGCACCTGCGGCTGGGACAGCCTCCGTCACCGGTGCGGCGGGTGCGCGCGCTCGCCACGGGGCCGGGTTCCGAAGTGTGGCTGAAGGACGATGGCGCCTACGGCGCCCCGCACGGCGGCAACAAGGTGCGAAAGCTGGAATGGATCCTGCCGGACGTGGAGGCGCGCGGCCGCCGGACGATCGTGACGGTCGGCGGCCTGGCGACGAACCATGGGCTCGCCACGGCGGTCTGGGGGCGCGACCGCGGCCTGCGGACGGCGCTCGCGCTCGTGGACCAGCCGCTGGACGACCACGTTCGCGGCCAGCTGGAGCGGATCCGCCGCTCCGGCGCCCGCGTTTACCGCACCCGCGGCAGGTACCGCACCTATCTGGCCGCGCCGTGGATCCTCCTGCGCCACGCGGAGCTGCGCGGTCGCCGGCTGCCTTATTTCCTGACCGTGGGCGGGTCCTCGCCGCTCGGGTGCCTCGGCTATGTCGAGGCGGCGCTGGAGCTGGCGGAGCAGGTCGCCGGAGGCGAGCTGCCCGAGCCGTCGCACATCGTGGTGGCGCTCGGGTCGGGCGGCACGGCGGCGGGCCTTGCCGCGGGCCTGCGGATCGCCGGCCTGCGCTCCCGCGTGGTCGGGGTGGTCGTGAACGACCGCACCCCGGTCGACGCGCGCACGGTGGCGCGGCTTGCGACCCGCGCGCTCGATCTGCAGCGCCGCCGGGGGGCGGATGTGCCGGTGAGGTCGATCCTCCCCGCGGACATCGAATCCGAGCGTGAATGGCTGGGGCCCGGGTACGGTCATCGCACCCCCGCGGCGGAACACGCCCGAGACCTCGCGCGCCGCCGTGAGGGCCTCGAGCTGGACCCGGTCTACACGGGGAAGGCCATGGCCGCGCTGATGGCGCTGCGCAAACGCGGGTCCTTCGGCGGCGGACCGGTGCTCTACTGGCACACCTACGGCGCGCCGGGCGCGTAGCCAGACATCACGGAATGAATATGCCGGGCACCGCGTAGGGGGTGTTGTCGGGCGTCTCGGCGTCGCCGTCGGCGCCGCCGTCGTTGAGGGTGGCCTGTCCGAGCGCCCAGATCGCGCGCGAGCGCTCAGCCGCCAAACCCGGGACCAGCGCGTCGAGCGTCGTGCCGAGCGCGCACGCGCTGCCCTCGAGCAAATCGACGGTGATCGCGCACGGAACCGTCGCGCGGATCGTCTGGTCGCTGATCGTGCCCGTCTCGGCCACGCTCCCGCCGTTCAACCTGTCGGTGATGCGCAGCGGGACCGTCAGCTCCAACTCGCCGGGGTAGTCGGCGAGCGTGAGCACCTCCCGCACATCGGAGAGCGCGACCTCGAGGTTCACGTCGGCCTCGTCTGCGGTCGTCGCCGGGTCGCCCGGCCTGACGGCCAGCCGTACATGGCCGACCATGTTTGCCGCCTCCCCGTTCGTGTCCGGCGTGCCGGTGGTGAGGCGACCCGATGCCTGGTCGGGCTGCGCGCACGAAGGGTGCTCCAGCGGTGGGCCGTGCACCATGTCGGGCGCAACGCAGGGGGAGTGGGCGATCACGAGCGGCAGGCGCGCCGGTGATGCTGCCTTGGGGCGCGCATAGGCATGGGTGAACCGCGCCGTATACGTGGCGGCGGAGGGAGGCGTCGTGACCTCGTGCGCAGGCGCTCCGCCGTCCGACCACGAGACGAATGTGACGCCGCTGCCCGCGGCATCTGCCTGCTCGGGCGCATCGACGGGGATGCGCCAGCCTTCCCACGACGTCACGGTTTGCGGCGCTGTGACCGGACTGCCGGCGACCTCGACCCGCAGGCCGCTTGGCACGGACTCGAACGTCAGGTCCACCGTCCGGGGCAGGAGGTCACGGCGGACCGTCGTGCTGAGACCGCCGGAGTCCGTGGCGGTCAGGATCACCGCGAGATGGCTCGTCGCGGTGGCATGGATGTCCTCCGGTTGGGGGCCTTCGATCTCGACCTGCGCGCCGGTCGTGGGTGGAAGGAACGGATGCGTATGCGTGTCGTGGTGGCGGATCACCTCCCAGGTGAGGGCGCCCGGCGGCAGGTCGCCCTCCTGCGGGTCCGTCGCGGATCCGCTCAAGGTGATCGCCTCGCCGACGCTGAACCGCTGCCCCATGACAGGACTCGAGATGCTGGGCGCGGGTGGATCGTTGCCTGCCTGGATCTCAACCGTCGCCGTGTCCTCGCCCCCACGGCCGTCGGTGACGAGCAGCGACGCGGTGAACGTGCCGCTGTCGGTGTACGTATGGCT
>JBOGZM010000320.1:0-2360 GCA_050697255.1 Solirubrobacterales bacterium | reverse complement strand
CAGCCGCTCGGCAACCGCGGCCGGCACCCGCGCCTTCACCCGCACGCCCTCGCCCGTGTCCTCGCGCTCCAGGTCTCCCGCGACCTCGTGCAGCTCGGACAGCACCGCGCCGCGGTCGTACGGCAGGAGCAGCTCGACGCGCTCCAGCTGTGACCGGAAGGCGCGCTCGATCCGCTGCCGCAGCTCCTCGATGCCCTCCCCGGTGAGGGCGGACACGAGCACGGCATCGCGGTGGGCGGCGATCGCCATCCGGCGCTCTCCGTCGCCCAGCTCGTCCACCTTGTTCAGCACCAGCACCGTGGGCTTGCCGCCGGCCCCGATCTCGTCCAGCACCTCGTCAACGGCGTGCATCATCTGCTCCAGCTCCTCCTCGGGGACCGACGCGTCGGCGACGTGCAGGATCAGGTCGGCGTTGACCGTCTCCTCGAGCGTGGCCTTGAACGCCTCCACGAGCTGGTGCGGCAGCTTTCGGATGAAGCCGACTGTGTCGGTGACGAGGTAGTCGCGCCCCTCGTGGCGGAACGCGCGGGTGGTGGGGTCGAGCGTGTGGAACAGTCTCTCGCCCACGCTCACGTCCGCGTCGGTGAGCGCGTTCAGCAGGGTCGACTTGCCCGCGTTCGTGTAGCCGGCCAGCGCGACCCGCGGCGTGTGGGACTCCTCGCGGCGCTTGCGCATCACGCGCCGGTTGCGCTCGGTCTGCTCGAGGCGCCGCTTCAGCTGGGAGATGCGGTCGCGGGCCAGGCGGCGGTCCGTCTCGATCTGGGTCTCGCCGGGGCCGCGTGTCCCGATGCCGCCGCCGAGCCGCTCGAGGTGCGTCCACAGCCCGCGCATGCGGGCGAGGTTGTACTCGAGCTGGGCCAGCTCGACCTGGAGGTTCCCATCGGCCGTGTGTGCGTGGTCGGCGAAGATGTCGAGGATGATCGCCGTGCGGTCGACCACCGGCACGCCGACAGCCTGCTCGAGGCTGCGCTCCTGGCGGGGCAGCAGCTCGTCGTCGACCGCCACCAGGTTGGCGCCGGACTCGGCGATCGCACGCTTCAGGTCGGCGAGCTTCCCCTTGCCGAAGTAGCCGTTCGGGTCCGGGTACCGGCGGCGCTGGACCACCTCCCCCGCGAACGCGACGCCCGCCGTGCGCAGGAGCTCCTTCAGCTCGGCCAGCTCGTCCCGCGCGTCATCGCCCTCGCGCGGCGGCAGCACCGCGATGCACAGCGCGCGCTGGCGGGCGCGCGGGTTGACGATGCCTGCACCATCCGCGGTCGCATAGTGCGACTGTCGTGTGCGCCCGTTCCTGTTAGCCCGTGACACCCAGAGGGAGTTTAGAGCCGCGCGCGCCTTATCCGAGCGAGCCGCGGATCCGCTCGAGCGCCTCCGCGAGGCGGTCGTCGGGCACGGTCAGCGAGATGCGGAAGAACCCCTCCCCGTTGGGCCCGTAGGCGGAGCCGGGGCTGACCACCACGCCCGACTGCTCCAGCACCTCCTCCGCGAACGAGGCCGAGGTGTGCCCCGCGGGCACCGGCGCCCACACGTAGATCGTCCCCTTCGGCGGCTCGAGCTCGATGCCGATCTCGCGCAGCGCGCCGATCACCAGGTCCCGGCGGCGGGCGTAGACCGCGCACATCTCGCGGACCGAGTCCTGCGGCCCCGTGAGCGCCTCGGCGCCCGCGAGCTGGACCGCCTCGAACAGGCCGGAGTCGACGTTCGTCTTCAGCCTCCAGTAGGCGGCGATCGCGTCCGCGTTGCCCGTGATCGCAGCGCAGCGCCAGCCGGTCATGTTCCAGCCCTTCGAGAGCGAGAACACCTCCACCCCCACGTCCATCGCGCCGGGGGTGGCGAGGAAGCTCGGCGCCACGTAGCCGTCGTAGGTCAGCTCCGAGTAGGCCGAGTCGTGCACGACGAGCAGGTCGTGCTCGCGGGCGAGCTCGACCACCTCCGCGAAGAAGCCGTCCGGGACCACCGCGCCCGTGGGGTTGTTCGGGTAGTTGACGAACATCAGCCGCGCGCGCTCGAGCGCGGCGCCCGGGATCGCGGACAGGTCGGGCACGAAGCCCCGCCCGGGGACGAGCGGCATCAGGACCGGCTCCGCGCCGGCGATCAGCGGCCCGCCGGTGTAGGGCGGATACCCGGGATCGGCCGCGAGCGCCGCGTCGCCCGCGTCGAGGAACGCGAAGTTGATGTTGAAGATGCACTCCTTGCCGCCGATCGCGGGAATCACCTGGGTCTCGGGATCGAGGTCTTCTCGCTGTCGAAGGGCTACAACTTTACCGGCTGGCGCACCGCCGCGGTGGTGGGCAACGCCGAGGCGGTCGAGCACTACTGGCGCCTCAAGACGAACATCGACTCCGGCATGTTCGACGCGGTCC
>JBOGZM010000319.1:0-7156 GCA_050697255.1 Solirubrobacterales bacterium | reverse complement strand
CTTGTACTCCTCGCCGTTGCGTACGATCGTGTGGCCGGCGTTGTTGCCGCCCTGAAAGCGGATCACGACGTCGGCTCCCTCCGCGACGAGGTCGGTGACCTTGCCCTTGCCCTCGTCGCCCCACTGGGCGCCCACGACGACTAGTCCTGGCACGGCAGAGAGTCTAGAGGCGCCGGTCAGGCGCCTCGGGCACGCGCGTCACTCCACCGACCGCTCAGTGCACCTGCACGTTGCCGGTGCGCAGCGTCTGCGTGCCGGAGTCATAACCCGTTTCGAGCAGGATGCGATACGTGTCGGCCCGCCCGGGCTCGCCGGCATCCGCGATCTCGATCCGGTAGCGCGTCGTGCCGGCGCCATCGATCGTCGCCGTGCCCACGAGGGTGGCACTTCCGTCGCGGCACACGAGTGCATCGACTGTTGTCGCTCTGAGCCTCAAAGGTTGCGCCGGGCCGTGATCGGTGTAGGTCGGGGCGCCCGCGGCCGCGCCGCTCGCCGCGACCCTGACCGGCCCTCCGAAGCTGGCGCGGTCTCCGTTCGCCGCCTGGATCGAGCCCGAGCCGGTGACCTTGCAGCCCGGCGTGCTCCTCGGCGGGACGTCGAATTTCGCCACGAAAGTCTCTGACGGCCCGGCGTAGACCCGGTCGTACGCGTCCGGCGTGGTCGGGAACTCGGTCTCCGATGCGCCCGAATCCTCGGTGAATCCCGCGATGTGGATCGCTCCATCAGGCCCCACGTCGATCCCGAAGGCGCGGTCGAACCCGAAGCTGTGCGGCCCCCCGCGCCCGATGAGCGTCGAGTAGACGAGCCGCGCGCCGTCGGCGGAGAGCTTCGTGGCGAACGCGTCGTCGAAGCCCCCGTTGAACGTGCGGTCGAATGCATCCAGGGTCGTGGGGAAGGCCGTGGAGCTGGTGGCGCCGGTGACGTGCGGCGCTCCTGCGCTGTCCACCTCGATGCCGAGGCCGACGTCGAAGTCATCGCCGCCGAGGAAGGTGGACCAGATGACCGCCGAGCCGGCGGCATCGACCTTTGTCACGAACACGTCACTGCCGGCGTCGACGGTGGTGTCGAACGCTCCCGGTGTGACCGGGAAGTTGGTGGACCCGGTGCGCCCGGTCACGTAGGCGCTGCCCTGGTCGTCCACCGCGATCCCCAACGGGTCGTCGACCGTGCTGGCTCCCCCGAGATACGTCGAGTAGACCAGGCTCGACCCGTCCGGCGCGATGCGCGTCACCCACCCGTCGACGCTGAAGTCGTCGGTGGTGTCGAGCGCCCCGGGAGTGGTCGGAAACTGGTGGGAGTGCGTCTCCCCGGTCAGGTAAGCCGATCCGTCCGGTCCCACCGCGAGGCCGCGTCCCCGGTCGATCTCCTCGCCGCCGAGCAACGTCGAGTACACGATCTGGCCGTGGGAGTCGAGCCGCGTGGCGAACGCGTCCTCGAATCCGCCGGCTCCATCGGCGTTGATGATCCGGTCGTGGGCTCCCGGTGTGGTCGGAAAACCTGCCGAGTCGGTCTCGCCGCCGACGAAGACGCTCCCGTCGCTCGTGGTCTCGACGTCGGCGGCGACCTCGAAACCGGCGCCGCCGAGGAACGTGGACTGCTCGAGCACGCTCCCGTCCGGGCTCAGCTTCGCCGCGAACGCATCGCGGATGCCTCCGGCGAACGTCGGTTGCGGCGCCCCGGGCGTGGTGGGGAAGTCGGGCGAGCGGGTCGCCCCGACGACGTGGGCGCTCCCGTCTTCGTCCACGTCGACGTCGGTTCCCAAATCGGCGCCCGTCCCCCCGATGAACGTCGAGTACAAAGCCTCGGAGCCGGTCGGGTCCAGCTTCGTCACGAACGCGTCGCCTCCGTCGAACTGGTCACCACCCGCATGCGTGGTGTCGTAGCTGCCCGGCTGCGTCGGAAAGTCGGGAGAGTCCGTCGTCCCGGCGACGTAGGCGTTCCCGTGCCGGTCCACGGCGATCCCCGGGCCAAAGTCACCTCTGTCGGGGCCGCTGCCGCCCAGGAACGTGGAGTAAGCAAGGCCGGGGTCGATCACCAAGGGGCGCGAGCGGTCATGGCCGCGCGGCAGGACGAATCCAACGGTTCCGCTCGACAGACGGAAGCGGCTCGCGACCGGCACTGCCCGTCCGCCGGCACGCTGGAAGCTGCGCGGGCGGGAGTCGCTCAGCGTCCCGATGCCGGTCTTCAGCCGCAGGTCGCCACCCGCCAGCGATATCGCCGCCGCGCCTTCGTATGAGAGCCGGATGTCCGCCGGGTCGGCTCCGGCGGCGACGCGGAACTCGTACTTGAGGGTGCCTCCCGCAGCGGTGAAAGCCGCGTCGATGCCGGGCCAGACGTCGCGATACACGACTTCCCGGTAGGCCGGCAGGCCGGCCTGCCGCGGGTCGGGCCGGCTCGCGTGGATGTACGAAACCCGTTCCCGCGTACGCTCACGCGCGGTCACCTCGGTGTGCGGGCCGGCGCCGTTGAGGCGCAGGTCGAGCGCCACCCCGCGCGTCCCTCGCTCGAGCGCGAGCACCACCCCGTCGTCCGTGAAGAACAACGAGTGGCCCGGCCCCCGTGTGAGATATCTCACGTCGCCGTCGGCCTGGCCCCGGTTCGGCACGAACGACAGGGACTCGCGGGCGGGCGCCGGCGCGGCCGGGTCCGGGCTCACGAAGGCGTGCCCGATGAGGATCGGCACGGACGCGAGAGCGAGCACGAGGGTCGCGAGCAGCACGCTCGGCGCGGGCGATGGCAAGCGCACCAACGGAACCCCCTGCATCGAGCTCATTGTCTCCCTCGGTAAGTGGCGGCTAGGATGCTACCGCTCGCGAGGCGCAGCCGCGAGTGCGAAACGCGGTCAGCCCGCGGCGGCGCGGGCTGGGTCCCAGGCGATGCGGCGGTCTTCACCGTAGAGCAGGACGGGATCGCCGCACATCTCGACGATGCGTGAGGCCGAGCGCTGACCGATCTGCTCCTCGAGCTTCTCGAACGGCAGGTTGGTCGTGACCAGGATCGAGCGCTGCTGCTCGTAGCGCTCGTTGATCAATGAGTAGAGCTGCTCGAGCACCCAGTCCGTCTGCTTCTCCGCGCCGACGTCCTCGAGGTGCAGCAGGTCCACCGCGGCGAGGCGGTTGAAGAAGTCCATGTAGGAGCGCTCGCCGGGGTCGCGGTCGTAGGTGTCGCGGATCTCGGCGAGAAGGTGCGGCACCGAGTAGATCGCCACGGAATGGCCCGCGTCGAGCGCAGTCTTGGAGACGAGCATCGCAAGGGTCGTCTTCCCGGTCCCCACGTCGCCGGTGAACCAGATACCCCGCCCCTTCTGGAGGTTGTCCGCCAGACCGTGCAGGAACCGGCGCACCTGGCGGACTGCTCCCTCGTCCAGGTTCGTCACGGGGGCCCGGTCGAACGACACGCCGCGGTACTTGCGCGGGATCACGGCCGTACCGCCGGAGGCGCGGACGCGCCGCAGGCGCGCCGAGCGGCACTCGCATGCCCGCGCGTCGCCGGCCTCGTCGAGCAGGAACCCGTCACCGCCGCACTTCGGGCAGCGCCACTCACGCATGTTGCCGGGGTCGGGCGTCACTCGGGGATGTCCTGCCCGAGGTCCTGCGCGATCGGCCGTTCCGTCCCCGGCTCGACGCGGGCGATGTTCGCGAACTTCGGGAACCGCGACAGGAACGACAGCTCCACGGTGATTCCCGCCGGCCCGTTGCGGTGCTTGGCGATGCTGATCTCGGCCACGCCCTGCTTCTCGGACTCCTGGTTGTAGTACTCGTCGCGGTAGATGAACATCACGAGGTCTGCGTCCTGCTCGATCTGCCCGCTCTCGCGCAGGTCCGAGAGCAGCGGGCGCTTGTCCGGGCGCTGCTCCGGTGAGCGGTTGAGCTGGGAGACGGCGATCACGGGCACCTCGAGCTCGCGCGCGAGGATCTTCAGCCCCCGGCTCATCTGACCCACCTGCTCGACGCGGCTGTCCGCGGAGGGGTGAGCCCGCATCAGCTGCAGGTAGTCGACGATCACGAGCCCCAGGCCCCCGCGACCCTGCTGGATCTCCTTGGCGTGCAGGCGGCGCGCCTTCGCGCGCAGCTCGAGCACGTCGAGGTCCGAGGAGTCGTCTATCCACAGCGGCGCGCGCTCGAGCGCCTGGCATGCCTTCAGGACCTTCGGCCAGTCGTTGCGGGCCACCTGACCTTTGCGCAGCTTGTCGCCCGGCATTCGCGCCTGGCTCGCCACGAAGCGCTGGGCAAGCTCCGTCACCGACATCTCGAGCGAGAACAGCGCCACCGGCTTGTTCGCCTTGAGTGCCACGTTCTCCGCGATGTTGGTCACCAGGGCGCTCTTGCCCATCGACGGGCGCGCGGCCAGCACGATCAGGTTGGACCGCTGGAAACCGCCGGTGATGTCATCGAGGTCGCGAAAGCCCGCGGGCGTGCCGGTGACGGTCTGGCCGTCGCGCGAGAGCTGCTCGAGCTTGTCGATCTCCTCGTGGAGGATCTCGTCGATCGACTTGAACTCCCCGCTGGTCTCGCTGTGGGCGACGTCGAACAGCTGCCGCTCCGAGTCCTCGACGAGCTGATGCGCCTCCCCGCGGCGCTCGGCCACCCGCATCTCGATCGTCTGCGCGACGCCCAGCAGTCGCCGCAGCGTCGCCTCGTCCTTGACGAGCTTGGCGTAATGGCGCGCGTGGCCGACCGCCGGCACGACCGCCGCCAGCTGGTGCACGTACGGCTTGCCGCCGGCGCCCTGGAGCTCCCCGCGCTTCTCCAGCTCGGCGCTGATCGTGAGCGGGTCGACGGCCTCGTTCTTGTCGTTCAGCGACAGGATCGCGCGGTAGATCGCGCGGTGCGAGTCGCGGTAGAAGTCGTCCGGCCGCAGGCGCACCTCGACGAGCACGGACGAGATGGCGCTTGGCGCCACGAGCATCGCGCCCAGGACCGACTCTTCGGCTTCGAGGTTCTGCGGCGCGACCACGCCGCCCCGGCGGGTGTCCTGCGACGCTACCGCCAAGGACGTGGCCGGAGAGTCACTTGGCCTCGACGACCATCGTCTTCACGGCGGTCGTCACACCCGGCGCGACCTCGATCTCGACCATGTGGGTGCCGAGCTCTCGAATCGGCTGTTCCAGGCGCACCTTGCGGTGGTCGAGCTTCAGGCCCCGCGCCTGGCGTATGGCGTCCGCGATCTCCTTCGCGGTCACGGACCCGAACAGGCTCCCGTCCTCCCCGGCCCGATGCGAGATCGTGAGCACAGTCTTGCCCAGCAGAGCGGCCGTCTCCTGCGCGCGCTCCTCCTGCTCGCGGGCTGCCGTCTCGGCACGCTCGCGCTCGCGCTGGGCGGCCGCCACCGACGCGTCGGTGGCGGGCTGCGCGAGCCTTTTCGGAGCGAGGTAGTTACGCAGGTAGCCCGGCGACACGTCCGCGACCGAGCCGGCCTCGCCGAGGCCCTCCACGTCCTTCAGGAGGATCGCCTGCGGCATGAGCCCTCAGCGCTCGCTGACGTACGGCAGCAGCGCCAGCTCACGGGCACGCTTCACGGCCAGGGCGAGCTGGTTCTGGTGCCGGCGGCAGGCGCCCGTGATCCGCCGCGAGCGGATCTTGCCCTTGTCGGACAGGTAGCGGCGCAGGGACTGGAAGTCCTTGTAGTCCACGTGCTCCACCTTGTCGCGGCAGAACGCACAGCTCTTCCGGCGACCGGGAGAGAACGTCTGCTTCTGCGGGCGGCTGTTGCGCTTGGCCAATCTGCTTCACCTATCCGGGGCGACCAGCCCCTTCCTCAGAACGGGATGTCGTCGTCCGAGCCGCCACCGCCGCTCGCCACCCCGGCCTGCTGGAAGTCGGAGGTGTCGGCAGGGAGGTCGGACTCCACCGCGCCGTTGCTCTGGGCACCTTCTCGCGAACCCTCTCGCGAACCCAGGAACTGCACTGAGTCGGCAATGATATCGACGGACTGCCGCTTTGATCCGTCCTTCGCCTCCCACTCCCGCCAGTTGAGGCGGCCGTCGATCGCCACGGGACGGCCCTTGGCAAGGTATTGGGCGCAGTTCTCGCCTTGTGCGCCGAAGACGGTGACGTCGAAGTAGTTGGGCTTGTCCACCCACTGCCCGGACTCGTCCTTGCGGCGGCTGTTGACGGCGATGCGCAGGCCGCATATGGAGGTGCCGCCGGGCGTGGATCGCAGCTCCGGGTCGCGCGTCAGGTTGCCGGAGATCACGACTCTGTTGATGTTTGTTGCTGCCACGGGTTCTCCCTTCTGAAGTCGGCAACTAGTGTAAGTCCAGGTACGGCTGCCTCTCGCCCCCCGGAGGGCAAACAATCCGCAAAGTCGAGGTTGGTCTCGGCCCTCGGCGCTCGCCGGGCTCAGACCGCGGTGGGCTCGCCGCCCGCGTCCGCACCGGTGCTCGCACCGGGGTCGGCGGTGGGCTCGCCGCCCGCATCACCGGCCGGGACCTCCTCCGCGGGAGCCGTCTCGGGTGCGTCCTCGGCCCGGCTGGGTGCCGAGCGCTCGCTCGAACTGCGCCCGCGGTCAGAGCTTTCGCGACGGCCACGGTCGTCGCGCCTGCGGATCTCGGGGGCGACGTGCGGTGGTGCGGGCGGCGTCTCGTCGGGGGCCTCACCGGGCAACCGGATCGTGCGAAACCGCAGCACGATGTCATCGATCGAAAGGGTGCGGCCCAGCTCGTTCAGGACAGCGGGAGAGGCCTCGAACTGGAACAGGTGGTACTGGGCCTCGCTGCGGTTGTCGATCTCGTAGGCGAGCCGCCGCATGCCCCAATCGGCGTCGCCCTTGAGTGTCGCGTCCCCGGACTGGATCTGGCCCTTGATCCGCTCCAGCACCCCGGCACGGGCGTCCTCGGCTGCCTCGGGGTCGAGCAGCACCATCAGGTCATAGCTTGCGTTGGGCGGCATCAGAGCGCGCTCGAGGCTCCGCCTCGAGCGGCGGATGACTATATCAGCGGCCCACGGACCGCCCGACGGTGAATTTCGCACTCGGGCGGGCTTTTGGGACTGTGGACGGAGCCAGGGAAGACCCACCGCCGGCCGTCAGTGGATCTCTCACGCGAGTGCGGTGGGCGAACGTGGCGCGGCTGCTGTTCCTGCTGGTCGCGATCGGGCTGCTGGCGAAAGGTCCGCCGAGCCTCGGCGGCGGAGCGCCGAGCCCCCCTGCGCTGGGA
>JBOGZM010000318.1:0-10410 GCA_050697255.1 Solirubrobacterales bacterium | reverse complement strand
GAGATGGGCGCCGCGGCGCGCGAGCGAGCGGCCGACTTCGCCTGGCCCCGCGTCGCACAGCGGGTCGCCTCCGTGTACGAGCGTGCGATCGAGGCGCCCGCGCCGGCCGATCGGCTGGAGGCCATGCGTGCCAAGGCCGGCCTCGTGCAGGGCGACCTGACGACGAGCCGGCGGCCCCGGCGGCTGCCCTCGCTCGAGCCGCGACCCGTCCTACAGGGCTCGCGCGCGTCGCGGCTGCTGGCCAGCGCGCGGCGCATCGCGCTCGCCGTGTCGGCGATCGTGGGCCTGTTCCTCGCCTTCCTCGCGCTGAAGCGCGTGGGCGTCGACAACGTCGTGACCACGCTCGTGCACTCGAGCCCGATCTGGGTGCTGGTCGCCCTGGGGCTGTTCTCGACCTCGATGATCCTGCGCGCCGTGTCGTGGTTCCAGATCGTGCGCGCCGCGCTGCCCGAGTCTCCCGTCAAGAGACGGACGATTCTGAGCGCCACCTCCATCGGAGTGCTCATGTCCGCGACGTTGCCGGCGAGGCTCGGTGAGCCGTCCCGTGCGCTGATCGTGGCCCGGCGGCTGGGCCGCATGCGCGAGACGCTTCCGGTCGTGGCGGGAACGCTGGTCTCCCAGACGCTCCTGAACCTGCTGGCGCTGCTGCTGCTGGCCGTCGTCGTCGTGGGCAGCAACGACATCCTCCGGGGGCGCGAGGGAGTGCTGATCCTGGTCAGCCTGTTGCCGGTGGCTCTTGCGGCGGCCGTGCTGATCGTGCCGTCGCTGGTCGATGCGAGCCGGCGCGCCGGGTTCGGCGCCGGACGTCAGGGCACGTTTGCGCGCTTGGCCCACGAGGCCGCTGCGGCGCTGGTGCGGCTGCGCAAGGGCCTGCAGGTGTTCCGCCGCCCGAAGCCGGCGGCATGGGCCACCACCGCTCAGCTGGCCGCGTGGGGTCTGCAGCTCCTGGGCGCCTTCGCGTTGCTGCTCGCGATGGGACTTGACCACCGCGCGGGCCTCGGGGCGGCCGCCGCAGTGCTCTTCGCCGTGAACGTGACCGCGGTGCTCCCCGCCACGCCCTCCAACGTGGGCGTCTTCCAGATCGCCGTCATCACCGTGCTCACCGGTGCCTATGGAGTGCCGGCCGCATCGGCGCTCGGCTACGGGATCATCCTGCAGGCCGTCGAGGTCGCGACCGCCGTGCTGTTCGGGCTGCCCGCGCTGATCCGCGAGGGCGTCTCGTGGCGCGACGTGCGGATGCGCGCGCTGGCCGCGACACCGGTCGAGCTGTCGCCGCGCACCTCGCCGCTACCGGACCCGCGGTAGACAGCTACCGGGCGCGCCACTCGTGCCCAACCTCGCGCAGCTCCGGCATGGGGCTGTCGACGAGTGAGCACCAGCTGCGCGGGCTCAGGACCGCAAACGCGGCTGCGATCCGTCGCAGAAGAGTCGGTCTCTCGAGTGGGGATGCCTGCACGTTGGATCTATCGGCGCCTCGCCCGGATGTTTAACCGGTCTCGCGTGAGACTGCGCCGATCGTCCAGGCCCGCTAAGCGCGCCGTGAGGCCGCCAGCAGCGCGGTGCGGTCGAAATAGACCTCGTTGCGGCGGATCAGGCCGTCCCGCAGCTGGACCGTGCAGACCCCCTCGAACTCGACCTCCCCGTCCCGGGCCGGGACGCGGGCGTGCCAGCGGTTCAGGAACCCGTCCTCGATCGGAACCGCGCCCACGTTGGTCCAGACCCAGTCCGGGTAGCGGCCCAGCAGCCGGGTGAAGTAGCGCACCAGCGCCTCACGGCCCTCGATGCCGTCCGGCACGGCAGGGTCGCAGTAGAACGCGTCCTCGGCATAGAAGGAGGCGAGCCACTCCGGGTCGTTGCCGGTCCAGGCCGGCAGCCAGGCCGCCGCGAACTCACGTGCCTCGGCCTCTGTCAGTCCCCTGAACTCGGCGCTCATGCCGCGATCCTAACCGTGATGCTTAGGATCAGCGGGTGTTCCCGCATTGGAACGTCATCGGTCCGCTGCTCGCGGCCGCCGATCCACGCACGATCGTCGAGATCGGGGTCTGCGAGGGCGGTACCACGAGCGCGCTGCTCAAGCATGCGGCCGCCCACGACGCGGTCGTGCACGGCATCGATCCCGCGCCGGCGCCCGTGGTCGATGAGCTCGTGCATCGGCACGCCGGCCGCTTCGTGCTCCACCGCGGCCGCAGCCTCGAGGTGCTACCACGGCTCGACTCCGTGGACTGCGTGCTGATCGACGGCGACCACAACTGGTACACGGTCCTGAACGAGCTGCGCCTGCTTGCTCGGATCAAGGCACCGTCCCGGCTGTTCCCGCTCGTCTTCGCACACGACGTCGGATGGCCCTACGGTCGGCGCGACATGTACTACGACCCGGAGACGATCCCGTCCGAGCACCGCCAGCAGTGGCGCCGGGGGGGAATGATCCCGGGACAGTCGGAGCTCTCGGACGACACCGGACTGAGTCGCGACGGCTGCAATGCCGTGGCCGAGGGGACGCCGAGGAACGGCGTCCGCACGGCAATCGAGGACTTCATCGCAGAGAGTGACGTTCCGCTCAGGTTCGAGGTCCTCGAAGGGTTCTTCGGGCTGGGCATCCTGATCAGCGGGGACGAGGTGGCGTCCAACGAGCGGCTGCGCGAGAGCCTTGCTGTGGTCGAGTCCCCCGAGTTCCTCGAAGGTCAGAGCCGGCGCCTCGAGGCGGCGCGGGTCGAGGGCCTGGCCCGGCGCCGCGGGCGCGCCTCCTCCTGAGCGGGAACAGCTGTCCGGCGAAGCGGCCGTCGGTATACTTGGCCGCTCTCGGGCGGACGCCCCTGCGTACGCCCACCGGCCGCCGAACATTCCTCTTTACAGGAGGTTTCCTTGCCACAGGCACTTTCGAACGTGCTGGGGTTCCCGCGCATCGGCGCCCAGCGTGAGCTCAAGTCCGCGACCGAGGCGTACTGGGCAGGAGACCGCTCGCTGGAAGAGCTCGCGGGGACGGCGAAGGAGCTGCGCGCGGCGAACTGGAAGCTGCAGCGCGACGCCGGGATCGACCTGATCCCGTCGAACGACTTCTCGCTCTACGACCAGGTGCTGGACACCATCGCGATGGTCGGCGCGGTGCCGGAGCGCTACGGCTGGGACGGGTCGAGCGACGTGGACCAGGACACCTACTTCGCGATGGCGCGCGGTCGCCAGACCGGCGGCGTCGACGTGACCGCGATGGAGATGACCAAGTGGTTCGACACCAACTATCACTACATCGTGCCGGAGCTGGAGCGCGGCATGAGGTTCCGCTTCGCGTCGCGCAAGCCGCTGGAGCAGTACGCCGAGGCGAAGGAGCAGGGCATCCAGACGAAGCCGGTGCTGATCGGCCCGCTCACCTTCCTGCTGCAGGGCAAGTGCGCGGGTAGGGAGTTCGACCGGCTGGAGCTGCTCGACTCGTTGGTAGACGTGTACGCGGAGGTGCTGGCCGAGCTCGGCAAGCTCGGCGCGGAGTGGGTCCAGATCGACGAGCCGGTGCTGGTCGAGGACCGCAGCCCCGAGGAGCTGGAGGCGCTCGAACGCGCCTACCGGCGGCTCGGTAGCGTCGACGGCGCGCCCCGGATCGTGATCGCCACGTATTTCGACCACATCGGCGAGAGCTACCCCGTGCTCACCCGGCTGCCGGTGGCCGGCGTGTCGCTCGACTTCGTGTACGGGCCGCACAACCACGAGCTGATCCAGCAACACGGCTGGCCGGAGGACAAGACGCTGCTGGCCGGCGTCGTGAACGGCCGCAACGTGTGGATCAACGACCTCTCCGCGAGCCTCGACCTGCTCGAGGACCTGTACGCCCTCGCCGGAGAGCGGCTCGTGGTGTCCAGCTCCTGCTCGCTGCTGCATTCGCCCATCGACAAGCGCAACGAGCCGCGGCTCGACGACGAGGTGCTGTCGTGGATGTCGTTCGCGTCCCAGAAGCTGGACGAGGTCGCCGCGCTCACTCGTGGACTGAACGAGGGCCGCGAGGCGATCTCGGCGGAGCTGGACGCGAACGCCAAGGCGCTCGAGGACCGGCGCAACTCGCCGCGGACCCGCAACCCGGCGGTCCGTGAGCGGCTCGCGCGGGTGACGGACGCCGACGCACAGCGCCAGAGCGGCTTCTCGACGCGCCGGGACGCCCAGCACGAGCGGCTCGGCCTCCCGCTGTTCCCGACCACGACGATCGGCTCGTTCCCGCAGACGAGCGAGATCCGCACGGCGCGTATGCGCCTGCGCAAGGGTGAGATCGACGAGAGCCAGTACCTCGACCTGATGAGGAACGAGGTCGAGCGCGTGATCCGCCTCCAGGAGGCCATCGGCCTCGACGTGCTGGTGCACGGCGAGCCCGAGCGAAACGACATGGTCCAGTACTTCGCCGAGCAGATGGACGGCTACGTGTTCACGGACAACGCATGGGTCCAAAGCTACGGCTCGCGCTACGTGCGCCCGCCGATCATCTTCGGCGACGTGTCGCGCCCGAACGCGATGACGGTCGACTGGATCAAGTACGCGCAGTCCCTCACGGACAAGCACGTGAAGGGCATGCTCACCGGGCCGGTGACGATGCTCATGTGGTCGTTCGTGCGCGACGACCAGCCGCGCTCGGAGACGTGCAAGCAGCTCGCGCTCGCGATCAGGGACGAGACCTCGGACCTCGAGGCCGCCGGCGTGGAGATCATCCAGGTCGACGAGCCCGCGATCCGCGAGGGCCTGCCCCTGCGCTCGGACCGCTGGGACGAGTACCTCGACTGGGCGGTGTACTGCTTCCGCCTGACGGTGTCGTCGGTGCGCGACGAGACCCAGATCCAGACGCACATGTGCTACTCGGAGTTCGGCGACATCATGCGCCAGATCCAGGAGATGGACGCCGACGTGCTGCTGATCGAGGCCGCACGCTCGAAGATGGAGCTGCTCGAGGACTGGAAGCGCACGGGCTACGAGAACGAGATCGGCCCGGGCCTGTACGACATCCACTCCCCGCGCATTCCATCGACCGAGGAGATGGCCGAGCTGCTGCGCCTCGCGGCGCAGGTGCTGGAGCCCGAGCAGATCTGGGTCGACCCCGACTGCGGCCTGAAGACGCGCCGCTACGAGGAGGTCGAGCCGTCGCTCAAGAACATGGTCGCGGCCGCGAAGCAGCTGCGCGAAGAGCTGGTCCCCAGCTCGCGCTAGGGCGTGGCCGGGGGCGCCCGCGCACCCCGGCGCCCGCCTCTGCCCCGCGCCCCGGCACGTGGTCGGTCTGAGTTCCGAATAGCGGAAATCGAAACCGACCACGCCGCCCGGTACCGGCCTCATGCGGGTGACGGCAGCAGCGCACGTACGGTCGCGATCGTCTCCTCCGGCTGCCCGGTGAGCTGGCGGTGGGTGATTCTCAGGACGCGGTCGCCGGCGCGTTGCAGCCTGGCGTCGCGGAGACGGTCCTCCTCGAACGACCGGCGTGTGCGGTGGAACTCATAGCCGTCGAGTTCCACCACCAACCGTTGCGGCGGCCAGACCACGTCGACCTCTCCGCCTGCGATGAACATGTTCGCCGAGGGCTGCGGTGGCCCGGCGTCGTGGCACTGCTCCAGGAACCGGCGCTCCAGTTCCGATCGTGTGAAGGGAAGCGGCCGGTAGTCGCGCAGCGCACGGTTCAGCCGCCTCAGCCCACGGCGGCCGTGGCTGCGGTCGATCAGGCGCTGGACCGCGTGCAGGTCGAAGAGCTCCAGACGCTCCGCCTGCTCCACGGCACGCGCGAGCTGCCGCGCGCGCACGACCTCGGCGAGGTCGAGCAGCGTCCGCGCCACGCTTGTCACGGGGATGCCCTGCTCCACGGCGCGATCCTCGAAATGCACGCGCCGCGGGAGATGGAGCGCGATGCCCGCCTGTCCCGATCGGGACCTCCCCGGGGCCGTGACGTCCACGCCCGCGGCCGACGTCGCCAGGATTCCCCAAAGCGACGCGGCGTCGCGGTGGCTCAGCAGCGCGCCGTCCCCGCAGGCGAGCACCACAGCCATCCAGCGACCGTGGACCGTGTGGCGCCCGCATTGTGCTTAAACGCACTCGACCGATGGGAGAAACGGGGCGCCGAAATCTCCGACCGGTGTCCAAAGACGCGGCGGGCATTCGACCCTAAATTGACGAGCGTTCCGTAACTGCGACCACTCGGGGAGGTCCCGGGTGGGTAAGGAGGAACGCTCTTGAAGCGGACCAGGTACTTGAAGGGAGCCCTACTGGGCGTGGGCGCGATGCTGGCTCTGCCGGCCACGGCGCTCGCCCAGGAAGGACCGGCTATCGAGGAGGTCGCCTCGGGCCTGAACACGACCTGGGTGATCGTGGCGGCGGTGCTCGTCATGTTCATGCAGGCCGGCTTCGCCTTCCTCGAGATCGGGTTCTCGCGAGCGAAGAACGCCGGCGCCGGGATCGCGAAGATCCTCGTGAACTTCTCGATCGCGTCGATCTGTTACTGGGCGGTCGGATTCGCGCTCGCCTTCGGCGGTGCGAGCTGGTTTGCCGGAGATGCCGGGTTCTTCCTGGACGTCTCCTCGACGCCGGCCGAGGCGGCCTCGCAGATCCCGTTGCTGGAAGTCGCGGGCATCAGCCCCGCGGCGCTGTTGTTCTTCCAGTTCGTGTTCTGCGCGGTCTCACTGGCGATCGTGTGGGGCACGACGCTCGAGCGGATCAAGTTCGGGGCGTACGTGATCTACGCAGTCGTGTTCAGCGCCGTGATCTACCCGATCATCAGCCACTGGATCTTCGGTGGCGGCTGGTTGCAGGTGAGCATCGGCATGCAGGACTTCGCCGGCTCCACCGTGGTGCACCTGATCGGAGCGACCGGAGCGCTGGCGGCCCTGCTGCACCTCGGACCGCGCATCGGCAAGTACGGGCCCGACGGCAAGCCGCGCCCGATACCCGGCCACTCGATGCCGCTCGTCGGCCTCGGTGTGCTGATTCTGTGGCTGGGCTGGTTCGGGTTCAACCCCGGCTCCACGCTCGGCGCGATCGGGAACCGCTTCGCCGAGGTCGCGCTGGTGACTCAGCTCGCGGCTGCGGCCGGCGTGATCGCGGCGGTGACGACGATCTACGTGCTCCAGAGGACGGTCGACATCGGCATGGCGGGCAACGGCGCGATCGCCGGTCTGGTCGGCATCACCGCTCCCTCCGGCTACGTGGAGTTCTGGGCCGCCCCGATCATCGGCGCGGTCGCCGGCGTGATCGTGGTTGTCGGTGTGCTCGCGATCGAGAAGGTGCTGGACGACCCGGTCGGCGCGCTGTCGGCGCACGGCCTGGCCGGCATCTGGGGCACGCTCGCATGTGGTCTGTTCACGTCGGAGCGGCTCGCTGAGCTGAACGGCGTGGGCAGCCCCGGGCTGTTCCAGGGCGGCGGGCTCGAGCAGCTCGGCGACCAGGCGCTGGGCGTGGCGGTCGCGTTCGCGTGCGTGTTCGCGGTCTCCTATCTGGTGTTCGGCCTGATCAAGGCGACAATCGGTCTGCGCGTGAGCGCCGACCAGGAAGAGGCCGGTCTCGACATCGTCGAGCACGGCATGTACGGCTACCCGGAGCTGTTCATCCCGGTGCCGGAGCAGTCTGCCCCGGCCCCGGCCGGCGCCGCCGCACCCGCGCCTGTGATGACATCCGCACGAGCCGCGGCCGTCGAGAGATAGGAGGTAGGCGCGATGAAGAAGATCGAAGCGTTCATCCGCCACGAGGCGTTCGAGCCCATCCGGATGGAGCTGCTCGAGAAGGGATTTCCATCCCTCTCGGTGGCCCAGTACCGGGGCTCGGGCCGCCAGAAGGGGATCACCGAGCACTACCGCGGGTCGGAGCTGACCATCCACCTGCGCCCCAAGATGAAGCTCGAGATCGTGGTGGAGACCAAGGACGTCGGCATGGTCACCGAGGCGATCCTCAAACATGCCCGCACGGGCGAGGTCGGCGACGGCAAGATCTTCGTCCTGCCGGTCGAGGATGCGATCCGGATCCGCACCGGCGAGCAGGGCGAAGAGGTGCTTCAGGCACACGACGCCGGTGAGATCCCGGCCGGCGTGTAAGGACCGGTCACCACCAAACCGAAGGCCAGGGGGCGTGCCGCACGGCACGCCCCCGAGCCACGAGAAAGGGAGAGATGGCAACGACAGACAAGACGACCTCGACACGCACGTCCAAGGCGGACGTGCTGGCGCTGGTCGAGGAGCACGACGTCCAGTTCATCCGGCTCTGGTTTACGGACATCCTGGGCCAGCTGAAGAGCTTCGCCGTCGGCAAGGACGAGCTGGAGGGGGCGCTCGAGGAGGGCATGGGCTTCGACGGCTCCTCCATCACGGGGTTCAACCGGATCGAGGAGTCGGACATGATCGCGATGCCCGACCCGGACACGTTCGCGCTGCTTCCGTGGCGGCCACAGGAGAAGGCCGTCGCACGCATGTTCTGCGACGTGCTGGTCCCGGGCGGCGAGCCCTACGAGGGCGACCCGCGGTATGTCATGCGCCGGGCGCTCGAGCGGGCGCAGGCGATGGGCTTCGACGACTACTTCCTCGGGCCCGAGCTGGAGTACTTCTACTTCAGGCAGGCTGAGCTGAACGGCGGGCCGCCGCAGGTGCTCGACAGGGGCGGCTACTTCGACCTCACGACGCTTGACGCGGCATCCGACATGCGCCGCGAGACGGTGCTGGCGCTGGAGCGGCTCGGCATCCACGTCGAGTACACGCACCACGAGGTGGGGCCCTCCCAGCACGAGATCGACATGCGGTTCGCCTCGGGGCTCCAGATGGCGGACAACGCGATGACGTACCGCATCACGGTCAAGGAGATCGCGATGAAGTACGGCGTCTACGCGACCTTCATGCCGAAGCCGCTGTTCGGCGAGAACGGCTCGGGGATGCACGTGCACCAGTCGCTCTTCTCGGGCGGGCGCAACGCGTTCTACGACCCGGCGGACGAGTACCACCTGAGCCCGACAGCGAAGTCGTTCATCGCGGGCCAGCTCAAGCACGCGCGCGAGATCTCGGCGCTGTTCGCCCAGTGGGTCAACTCCTACAAGCGGCTTGTGCCGGGGTACGAGGCGCCGGTCTACATCGCCTGGTCGCGGCGCAACCGCTCGGCTCTGATCCGGGTGCCGATGTACCACCCGGGCAAGGAACAGGCGACGCGCGCGGAGCTGCGCTGCCCGGACCCGTCATGCAACCCGTACCTGACGTTCGCGGGGATGCTGCACGCGGGGCTGGAGGGCATCGAGAAGGGCTACGAGCTGCCGGACCCGATGGAGACGAACCTCTACGACCTCACCCCGGAGGAGCGGGAGAAGCTGGGCGTCCAGCAGCTGCCGGAGACGCTCGGTGAGGCGATCGACGAGCTGGCCGGCTCGGAGCTGGTGCTGAAGGCGCTCGGCGAGCACGTGTTCACGCGCTACGTGGACCTGAAGCGCGCCGAGTGGGAGGACTATCGAGTGCGGGTGAGCGAGTGGGAGCTGGAGCGGTATCTGTCGGTGCTCTAGCACCGGATAGTCGCGTCCCGACGCTCGTCGAACGGATGCGCTGCGTCCACCAGAAGATGGTGGACGCCGCGCTCACCGGCGACGGCTTCGACCGGATGGCGGAGCTTGCGTCCGAGGAGATCGGGCGCCCGGTGGCGATCGCCGTGCCGGCGCTCGACGTCTCGCTTGCGTGGCCGGACGGCCACGAGGCGGCACTGCACGCGCTCGCAAGCTTCACCGAGGCCCGCGTGTCCGGAAGCCGTGCGCGGATCCCGGAGTCGATCGACCTCGTGGTGCCGGTCTCGTTCTCGGACACCCTCGTCGGCGGCGTCGGCATGCTCGCCGCGGAGGGTGAGCCCGCGTCCGACGCGAGCGAGTTCCTGCACCTGGCGGCGATGGCGGCGGCGACCGCGTTCGCGCTGGAGGAGGCGCGGGAGCGCGACCAGGTCGCCCAGGCGGGCGGCGTGCTGGCCCGCCTGGGGGACGGCAGCGCGTCCCCCGAGGAGGCCCTGCGCGCCGCCCGCGCCGTCGGGTTCGACCCGGCGGGAGGGCTGGCCGTGCTGGTCACGGACGCGACGGCCCGTCCGCACGAGGCCGTGGCGGTGATCGAGTCCGAGGCGTCCGGAGCGCTGGTTGAGGTGGCCGACCGGCGCGTCTACGCGCTGGTGCCCGCCGCTCGCAACGGACCGCCCGGCGCGCTCGGCACGGTTGAGGGCCTTGCCGCGCGGCTGCGCGCCTACGGCCCCACCGGCACCTCGTCTCGGTACGCCGGCGCGGACGAGCTGCGGGGCGCCGTGCGCGAGGCCGAGCTGGTGCTGGAGGCGCTGGCGGAGGGTTCCACCGCGGCGCGGGAGCTCGAGGGGGACGGCGGCTCGGGGGTGTACCGGCTCCTGTTCCGCGTGCTGGCCTCGCGGCCCGAAGAGGTGTCGAGCTTCTACGAGGACACGATCGCGCCG
>JBOGZM010000317.1:0-3140 GCA_050697255.1 Solirubrobacterales bacterium | reverse complement strand
GCTGGCCGCATCGCTCGAGCAGGAGGTCTCGTTCCAGTCCGAACGGGGCTCGCTGCTGTCGGTGTGGGCGCTGCTGGACCTGCCCGCCGCCCAGATCGCGTTCCAGGCGGCCGTCGTCACCGGCCTGGTGCTCGCGGCCGTGAGGGTCTGGCGCGACCGGGCGCTGGCTGCCGACCCCAGGCGCATGGCCGCGCTCGGCGCGGCGGTGCTGATCGGCGTGCAGCTCGCGGCGAACCACTGGTCGGCCACGTACCTGGCGTGGGTGTTCCCGCTCGTGGCCATGGCGCTGCTGAGCGACCCTCTCAGGGGGCACCCGGCGGCCGACGCGCCCCGCTAGGCCGTCTCGGGCTCCCGCTCCCGCTTCGAGGCGCCCGGCGGCGCCCCGCTGAAGTTCGCGGGCCGCTTCTCCATGTACGCGGCGCCCGCCTCGCGGAAGTCGTCGGTCGCCACCAGGATCTGCTGGAACGAGACCTCCTGCTCGAGCGATGCGGCCAGCGTCGGCTTCGCGACGCCGTCCGCCACGCGCTTGGCGAACCCCACCGCGAGCGGCGATGCCGCCAGCAGCTCGTCGATCAGCTCCTGCGTAACGCGCTCCAGGTCCGCGGCCGCCGCGACCCGGTTCGCCGCGCCGATCCGGTGGCACTCCGCCGCATCGATCGTGCGGCCCGTCATCAGCAGCTCCTTCGCGACGCCGAGTCCCACCACGGCGGGCAGCCGGCTCGAGCCGCCGACGTCGGGGATCAGGCCGAGCTTCGTCTCGGGCAGGCCGAACTTCACGTCGTCGGCCATCACCCGCAGGTCACACGCGAGCGCCAGCTCGGCACCGAGCCCCAGGCAGGCCCCATGGATCTGCGCGACGACCGGCTTGGTCATCTCCTCGAGCAGGTTCGCGGCCTCGATGCAGTCACGCCGGAACGGGCGCAGGTTCTCGGTCCCGGCGAGCCCGGCCAGCTCGAAGATGTCGATTCCCGCGCTGAATGCGGCGCCCTCCCCGCGCAGTACCACACAGTGCACCTCGTGGTCGTCGGCCGCCTCGCGGGCCGCCTCCCGCAGCGCCAGCACCAGCTCCCGATTGAAGGCGTTGCGCTTTTCGGGCCGATCGAGGATCAGATGGCGGACCCGGCCGCGGTCCTCGATGCTCACTGATTCGCTCATTGACTAGGCTCCCCTGCGTTTTAGTTCCGAATACTCGTCTCGCGGGAGGCTACATGGACATCAAGAAGGTGGGCGTCGTCGGCTGCGGCCTGATGGGGCACGGCATCGCGCAGGTGTCGGCGCAGTCCGGGTACGACGTCGTGGTCCGCGAGGTGAGCCAGGAGAAGCTCGACGCGGGCCTCGCCAAGGTCAAGAAGCAGCTCGATCGCGCGGTCGAGAAGGGGCGCATGGAGCAGTCGGCCGCGGACGAGGTACTGGGCCGGATCACTCCGACGCTGAAGTACGAGGACCTGGCCGACTGCGACCTGGTGGTGGAGGCGATCACCGAGGACCTCGACATGAAGCTCGAGATGTGGAAGGAGCTCGACTCGATCGTCAAGGGCGAGGCGCTGTTCGCGACCAACACCTCCTCACTTCCGGCGATCACGCAGGCCGCCGCGACCCGGCGGCCGGAGCAGTTCATCGGCCTGCACTTCTTCAACCCGGTGCAGGTGATGCCGCTGCTGGAGGTCGTGCAGTCGATCATGTCGAGCGCCGGGGCGATCGAGGCGGGACAGGAGTGGGGCAACTCCTTGAAGAAGACCGTCGTGCTCGCCCGGGACAAGGCCGGGTTCATCGTGAACCGCCTTCTGATCCCCTATCTGCTCGACGGAATCCGGGCCTGGGAGGAGGGCTTCGGCACGATCGAGCAGATCGACGCGGCGATGAAGGGCGGCGCCAACCACCCGATGGGCCTGTTCGAGCTGCTCGACTTCGTGGGCCTCGACACCAGTCACTCCGTGGGGGAGATCATGTTCGACGAGTACCGCGAGAAGCGGTTCGCGCCGCCCCCGACCCTGCGGAAGCTGGTCGCCGCGGGGCACCTGGGGCGGAAGACCGGGCGTGGCTTCTACGATTACTCCGGCGACAAGCCGGTCCCGATGGACCGCGCCGAGTGATCGATTGACGGAGAAGCAGACCGACGCACCGGGCACGACGGGGCGCCTCGACGAGGCGCTCGACCGCGCGCTCGCGGGTGGACCGGAGAAGTACCGCGAGCGGCTCCCCGACCAGGGCAAGATCCCGGTCCGCGAGCGGGTGGCGCGGCTCGTGGACCCGGAGTCGTTTGCCGAGGTGGCGCTGCTCGCCAACTGGGACCAGGAGGGGCTCGGCGCCGATGGAGTCGTGACCGGGATGGCTCTCGTCGGCGGCAGGCAGGTCGCGCTGATGGCCAACGACCCGACGGTCAAGGCCGGGTCCTGGGGCCCGAAGACCGTGGAGAAGATCCTCCGCATCCAGGAGCAGGCGCTGCGCCACGACGTGCCGATGATCTATCTCGTCGACTCGGCGGGCGCGCGCATCACCGACCAGGTGCAGATGTTCCCGGGCCGGCGCGGCGCGGGCCGCATCTTCTACAACGAGGTGCGCCTTTCCGGCCGGGTGCCGCAGGTGTGCGTGCTGTTCGGGCCGTCCGCCGCGGGCGGCGCCTACATTCCCGCGTTCTGCGACGTGGTGATCATGCGCGAGGGCAACGCGTCCATGTACCTGGGCTCGCCGCGGATGGCCGAGGTGGTGATCGGCGAGCAGGTGTCCCTGGAGGAGATGGGCGGCGCGAAGATGCACACGTCGGTCTCGGGGTGCGGGCACTTCCTGGTGGGCTCCGACGAGGAGGGCATCGACCTCGCGCGGCGCTACCTGTCGTACCTTCCGTCCAACTGGACCGAGCAGCCGCCGCCGGCGCCGCCCGCCTCACCGGCGAGCGACGAGCCCATCGCCGGCGTCGTGCCCGCCGACCAGAACAAGCCGTTCGACGTGCAGCGCCTGATCGACGCGCTCGTGGACGAGGGCTCGTGGCTCGAAGTGCAGCCGGGGTGGGCGCCCGAGCTGGTCGTCGGCTACGCGCGGCTCGAGGGTCGGGTGGTCGGCATCGTCGCGAACCAGCCCAAGGCAAAGGGCGGTGTGCTGTTCGTGGACTCCGCCGACAAGGCCGCGCGGTTCGTCTGGAC
>JBOGZM010000316.1:0-7656 GCA_050697255.1 Solirubrobacterales bacterium | reverse complement strand
GGCTCCAGCCGCGGCCGGCTCACGCTCGGCGTCCGGATCGAACACGAGGTGCTCGACCGGGCGACCCGTTGCCCGCCGTGCCTGGTTGACCAGGTCCCCGCGCAGCCAGCGGGACTTGTACTGCGGCAGCGTAGAGATCACGATCTCGTCCGCCGGGTGCGCCTGGACGGCGTTCCGGATGCTCGTCAGAGGGTCGGGGTGCGTCACGTATCCCGTCACCTCCAGGCCGGCCTGCCGCAGCTCGCGCAGCGTCTGGTCGAGACGCTCCTGCGTGGCGGCGGCCGCGTCGTCGCCGCCGCTCTGGGGAGCGATCACGGTGAAACGATGCGGAGATGAGGTGGCACGGCGCTCGAGCGACTGGATCAGCTGCGGTCCACCGACGGTCTGGCTGGCGACCACGAGCACATGGCGCACCGGCTCCTCGCGCAGGTCCACGACGACGTGCTGCACCGGGAGGCCCGACCAGTTGCGGATCCGCTCGATCAGGTCGCGCCGCAGCATGCCGGAGCGCGGATAGGGATACGTGGAGACGATCAGCTCGTCGGCGCCCCACTCGCGGATCGCGTCCTGCGTCGCGATGTACGGGTCCGGGTCCATGACCGCGCCGTGCGCGGGGATCCCGAGCTCCCGCAGGCGCTCGAGCGTCAACTCCAGCCGCACGCGCGCGGCCGAGCGCACCGTGTCGTCGTAGATCACGAACCCCTGCCGGGGCACGTTCCGCGGGCACACGACGGTGCAGCGGATCGGCCCCCGGGCCGCCCGCTCCTGGATCGCCTCCAGCAGCTTGTGGCCGCCGACCGTCTCGTTCGAGACAACCATGACATGGGTGGGCTGCTGCCCGGACTGCGTGGACTCCACCTGACTCACTCCCGCCTCGGCTCACCGCCGCGGGCATGCCCGTTGCCGTTGGCACCGTGAGCAGCGCCCTCGCCGTGCGGCTCGGCACCGACCGGAACCTTCTCGCGATCGCCGTTCAGCACCGCGTGCACCGATCCCGGCACGCCGTACTCGTACGGGCCCCCGACGACCTGCGGGATCTCATCGAAGTTGAAGATCGGCGGCGGCGAGGAGACCTGCCATTCGAGGGTGCGTGCCCGCCACGGGTTCCCGGGCGCGCGCGGCCCGGCGGCCCAGCTCGCGACGAAGTTGTAGACGAACACCAGCATCGCGGCGCCCAGCAGGAACGCGCCGATCGACGACACGAGGTTCCAGGCCGCGAACTTGTCCGCGTAGTCGGCCACCCGCCGCGGCATGCCCTCGAGACCCACCCAGTGCATCGGGCCGAACGTGACGTTGAACCCGACGAAGGTCATCCAGAAATGGACCCGTCCGAGCCGCTCGTCGTACATGCGGCCCGTCATCTTCGGGAACCAGTAGTAGATCCCGGCGAAGATCGTGAACATGCTGCCCCCGAACAGCACGTAGTGGATGTGCGCCACCACGAAGTACGTGTCCGACGTGTGGATGTCGACCGGGATCGCGGCGAGCATGATCCCGCTGATCCCGCCCAGGGTGAACATGGTGATGAAGCCGAGCGCGAACAGCATCGGCGTCGACAGCTCCAGCACGCCCCGCCACAGCGTCGCCAGCCACGAGAAGATCTTGATGCCGGTCGGCACCGAGATCAGCATCGTCGTGATCATCATCGGAACCCGGAGCCAGTTCCACATGCCCGACACGAACATGTGGTGGGCCCACACGGTGAACCCGAGCACCAGGATCGCCAGCAGCGAGAGCGCCATCAGGCGGTAGCCGAAGATCGGCTTGCGCGCCTTCGTGGAGATGACCTCCGAGATGATCCCGAAGCCGGGCAGCATCATGATGTAGACCGCCGGGTGGGAGTAGAACCAGAAGATGTGCTGGTAGGAGACCACGTCCCCGCCCTGGGCCGCGTCGAAGAAGTTCGCGTGGAGCGCGCGGTCGATCAGGAGCAGGAACTGAGAGCCTGCGACGAACGGCGTCGCGATCACGACCAGCAGCGACGTCGTGAAGTTCGCCCACACGAGCAGCGGCATGCGCCAGAACGTCATGCCCGGTGCCCGCATGGTGATGATCGTGACGATGAAGTTGAGCGCGGTCATGATCGACGAGGTGCCCGCGAACTGCACGCCGATCGTGAAGAACTGCTGGCCCAGGGGAGCGTTGTCCGACAGCGGCGCGTACGCGGTCCAACCGGTGTCGAAGGCACCGCTGTCCGGGACCAGGAAGCTCGCCATCATCATCACGCCCGCCACCGGCAGCAGCCAGTAGCTGAGCGCGTTCAGGCGCGGGAACGCCATGTCCGGCGCCCCGATCATGAGCGGGAGCACGTAGTTGGCAAGCCCCGCGAAGATCGGGATCACGACCAGGAAGATCATCAGCGAGGCGTGGACCGAGAACAGCCCGTTGTAGGTGTTCGGATCGACCAGCTGCTGGCCCGGCTGCGCCAGCTCGGCGCGGATCACCTCGGCCAGTCCGCCCCCGACGAGCATGAAGAACAGCGCGGTGACCGTGTACTGGATGCCGATCACCTTGTGGTCGGTGTTGACCCGGAAGTAGTCCTTCCAGCTGCGGGCGCCGTGGTCGGAGTGGTCCTCGGGCTGGGTCGGCTTGCCGATCATCCAACGGCCCCAGTAGTCGAAGCCGCCGATCCCGACGAGGAACGCGAGCGGCGCCGCCAACAGGATCACGGTCACGATCGGGTCGTCCTTGATGACGGGATCCATGCTCTGGACCGCGCGCAGTCCGACGACGAGCCCAAAGGCAAACGCCGCGCCCGCAAGCGTCATCCAGGCGGCCCGGATCCATCCGGGCGCCATCAGCCGCCGCAGGGTGCCAGCGCTCGCAGCAGTCGCCACGGCGGCCATCTTAGTGGCCAACTCCGTGGGCACGGTTGGCTTCAGACGAGCGAAAATCGAGTACACGCTCGGTCATTCGGACGACTCCGGTGCCCCGGGCTGGCCGGGCGGTGGGCCCTCACCCGTCTTCTGCTGCTGGGAGACCACGCCGCCCGGTGGGGACTCGCGGCCGGCCTTCACGCGCTGTGCCCAGCGATCGAACCGGGCCTGATCCTCCACCACGACAGTGGCCCGCATCGTCGAGTGGCCCAGCCCGCACAGCTCCGCGCACGTCAGCGAGTAACGGCCCTTGCGCGTGGGCGTCACGCGTACCTCGGTGGTCATGCCGGGCACCGCATCCCTCTTCATGCGGAACTGCGGCACCCAGAACGAGTGCAGGACGTCCTTGGCCGTGAGCTTGAACAGGTACGGCGTGTCCTCGACCATGTGCAGCTCACCTGACCGCAGGCCCTCGTCCTGGTACTCGAAGGTCCAGGCGAACTGCTCGCCGGTCACGTTCACGGTGCTGGTGTCGGCCTTCGTCTCCTCTATGTCGGCGAGCACCAGGCCGCTGTAGACGGCGGCGCCGACCATCAACAGCGCGGGGATCGTCGTCCAGACCACCTCGAGCCTCGTGTTGCCGTGGATCGGCTCGCCGTCGCGCAGGTCGTCCGGGCTGCGCTTGCGGAAGTGGATCACCGACACGACGAGGATGCTGGTGACGAGCGCGAAGATGTATGCCGAGACCACCGCCAGCACGTCGTAGAGCGTGTCGATCGAACCGGCCTGAGTAGAGGCCGACTCGGGCTCCCAGGGCACGCTCAGCACCAGCACGGCCATCGCGGAGCCGACCCCGAACGTCCAGAGCCCGACCTGCACGAAGGGGTTGCGGAGGAACCTCATCGGGCGCTGACCACGCTCCTAGCGGACCGTGACATCGGTCTCCATTCCCGACTGTGCGTGCCCGGGAACGGTGCAGTAGAACCTGTAATCGCCGGGCTCCAGGTCGGCCTTCAGGTCGGCGCTCGCCCCGGGCTCGATCAGCGGTGTCCTGGGCTCCTCGCGCAGCCCCTCGCCCTCGATCGCGAGGTCATGGTCGATCTGGCCCTCGTTGGCGACCGCGAACGTATGCGGACCGGGCTCGAGCTCCTCGCCGCCCTCCAGCGCGATCGAGAACTCCTCCTCCGTGACCCGCACGGTCTGCCCACCGGCGGCCTCGCCCCCCGCCGCCGCTCCTTCCTCCGACTTCTTCTCTGCCGCCTGCTCGGCGGCCGCGTGGGCCGCCTCCTCGCGGGGGTGCTCCTTCTCGGTCGTGGCGAGCAGCGCGATCACCCCGGCGAACACGGCCAGCAGCGTGCCCGCCATCACGGCGCGCCCGACGCGAGGGTTGGGCGGGAAGTCCTCGCGGGTCAGCCCGATCGCGCTCAGCACGACCGCGCCGACCACGGTCACAATCGCGATCACGTAGTAGGCCGACATGCGGGCGGCCAGTGTATATATCGAACCGGCTTCGCCGATCACCTGTCCCTGACGCCGCCCCAGGGGCGGCGTCCCCCATATCGGGGCCGCCGCTACGGAAGGTTCGGCAGGACCTCTGCCGCGGTCCAGTCGAGCGCCTCCGGCACGAGCGGGGCCAGGAGGCTGACCTGGATCACGACCTCCTCCACCCCCTGCTCGGCGTACCGGCCCAGCTCGTCCACGATCGCCCCGGCCGAGCCGCCGAGCATGCGCCGGTCCGGGATGAAGGACTCCTCGTCGCGGCCCGGGGGCATCAGGCCCCGCACGACGCTGAGGGTCAGGCCTGCCGGGTCACGGCCCAGTTCCTCGCCCGCCCGTGCCAGGCGCTCCCGGACGGCCGGCATGTCCTCGGGATAGACCTCGAACCCGTGCCAGCCGTCGCCGAGCCGCAGGGCTCGGCGCAGAGCCACGTCAGTGTTCCCGCCCACCCAGATCGGAGGACCGCCCTCCGTGCGCGGCGTGGTCGCCAGCACGATCCCCTCGAACCGCGTGAACCGGCCGTCGAAGCGGGCCGGGTCTTCGGTCCACAGCGTGCGCAGGACCTCGATGTGCTCGTCCGTGCGGGGCCCGCGTTCGGCGGGATCGATGCCCAGGGCCCGGAACTCCTCCTGCATCCACCCCGCCCCGATGCCCAGCACGAACCGTCCGTCGCTCAGGACATCGAGGGCGGCGGCCTCCGCGGCGAGGTTGACCGGGTTCCGGTAGGGCAGGACCAGGACGCTGGTGCCCAGCCGGACCCGCTCCGTCACGGCGCCCACCATCGAAAGCGTCACGAGCGGGTCGAGCCACTGCATTCCGGGCGACATCGCCACCTCGGTGCCGGAGTGGCCGTACGGGTAGCGGCTGGAGCGCTCGTAGGGGAGCGTCACGTGATGCGCGGCCCAGACCGAGTCGAACCCGAGTCGCTCCGCCGCCTCGGCAACCGGCAGCACCATCTCCTTGCCGTGATCGAGACCCACGTTGGGGAGCGAGACGCCGATGCGCACGAATCAACCCTATCCCGTGCTTCCGGCGGACCAGCACAGCGCCCGCAGGGGGTCGACCCGGAGCAGGGGCCCGGGTGGGGGCTCGCCGCCGTACTGGGGGTACTTGGTCGTCAGCGCGGCGAGCGCCTCCGGCGCATCGTCCACTGCCAGCACCGTCACGTCGCCCAGTATCTGGACCCAGGCCAGGCGGCTCCAGTCGTCGTCGTAGCGATCGACCGTCAGTGCCGCCCGCGGGTCGCGGCGCAGGAAGCCCACCCGCGCCGGCTCGCGGCCCGGGTCGCGCTTCGGCTTTTGATCCACGGCCGTCCAGAGCCCACCCTCGTGGAGCACGAACGTGACCGGCAGCACGCGCGGGCCACCCTCGTCGTCGAGCAGGCCGAGACGCGCGACACGGGCCTCCTCCAGCAGGCCCCTGGCCCACCTCGGAAGCTCATCTATGGTTGTCCGCCCCATGCCCCCCGCAGAGTAGGAGTAAAGACGATGGACATCGGAATCGGCCTGCCGAACGCAGTACCTGACGTCGACCGAGATTCGCTCCTCGAATTTGCCCGGCGCGCCGACCAGCGGGGCTTCTCCACGCTGGGCACGATCGATCGCATCGTGTATCCCAACTACGAGCCACTGCTGGCGCTGGCCGCGGCCGCGGCGGTCACCGAGCGCATCAAGCTAGGCACCACGATCCTGATCACGCCGTACCGGCCCAACGCGACCCTGCTCGCCAAGGAGGCCCTGACGCTCGACCACATGTCGGGCGGCCGTCTGGTGCTGGGCGTCGGCATTGGGGCCCGCGACGACGACTACGAGACCAGCGGCATCCCCCTGAAGGGCCGCGGTGCCACCCTCGATCGCCAGCTCGATCAGATGAAGCGCGTGTGGGACGGCGAGCTGACGGGCTATTCCGGGCCGGTCGGGCCCTCGCGGGTGCGCGCGGGCAGGCCGGAGGTCCTGGTCGGGGGCGGTGTCGACGCGGCAGCCGAGCGGGCCGCGAAGCACGGCTCCGGTTGGATCATGGGCGGGGGTGCGCCGGAGCAGTTCGCGGAGTTCTCGCCCAAGGTGGACGAGGCGTGGCAGCGTGCGGGACGTGACGGCAAGCCCCACAAGGCGTGCCTGGCCTATTTCGGCCTGGGCCCGAACGCGCAGAGCGACATCGAGCACAGCATCAAGCACTACTACGCGTGGCTGGGCGAGTATGGAGATCAGATCGCGGCCAGCGTCGCCACCAGCCAGGAGATGGTGCAGGACTACCTGCAGGCCTTCGAGAGCGCCGGCTGCGACGAGCTGATCCTGTTCCCCTCCTCCAAGGACCCAGCTCAGGTGGACCTGCTGGCGGACGCGGCCGGCCTCGGCGGCTAGAGGGAGGACGGCGCCGTGCGCCTCGGCCTGCTGCTCGAGCTCCCGACCCAACCTGAGAACGTCAACCTGGCGCGGCGCGCCGAGGCGGCCGGCTTCGACTCTGCCTGGGCGCCGGAGTTCCACAACCACTCGGGCGTGCTGGCGCTCGCCGCGGCAGCGCTCGAGACCAAGCGCATCGAGCTGGGGACCGGGATCGCCTGGGCCTTCGGACGCTCGCCGCTGCTGACCGCGGTGACCGCGCTCGACCTCGACGACATGTCCGGGGGGCGGTTCGTGCTGGGGCTGGGCACCGGAACGCGCCGCATGCGGACACACTGGCTGGGCGCGCCGGCCGAGCGCCCCGCGACCCGGCTGCGGGAAACGGTCGAGGCGGTACGAGCGGTGTGGAAGTCCGCGCAGGCGGGCGCGGTGCGCTACGACGGCGAGCTGGTGCAGCTCGACGTGCGGCCCTACGGCCGTGCCGGACAGCTCCGCGACGACATCCCGGTCTACGTCGCGGCGGTGAACGAGGGGATGACCCACACCGCCGGGGCCGTCGCGGATGGCGTCGTGGCCCACCCGATGGCGACGTCCCGCTACATCGAGGAGGTGATGCGACCGGCGCTTGCCCAGGGCGCCGAGCAGGCGGGCAGGGAGGCGGAGGGGGTCGCCGTCGCGGACTGGGTGATCGTGGCGGTGTCCGACGACGCCGAGCAGGCGCGCGAGGACGCCAAGCGCCAGATCGCCTTCCATGCGACGGTGCGCACCTACGACCGGATCCTGGAGCTGCACGGGTTCGGCGCCGCCGCCGCGCAGATCAGGGAGCTTTGGAGAACCTTCGACCTGGCCGGCATGACCGCGCTGGTCACGGACGAGATGCTCGACGAGATGGCCATCATCGGCACCTACGACCAGATCGCCGACAAGCTCAAGGCGCGCTACGCCGGCGTCGTCACCACGCTCGACTTCGGTTTCGGCACCCGCACGCCGGAACAGCAAGAAGC
>JBOGZM010000315.1:0-6236 GCA_050697255.1 Solirubrobacterales bacterium | reverse complement strand
GATCAGCTCCGTGACCGGGTTGAAGTAGCCCTCCAGGTCGTCGGCGGTCGACGCCCACTGCTCTGCCAGCGTCACCTCCGCGCCCTCCTCGACCACGATCAGGGAGCGCCAGTGCAGCGCCGAGGGGGAGTCGTGCAGCACCGAGGTGACGATCGGCTGCTCCACCCGCACGCCCGCGGGGACATGGACGAACGACCCGCCACGCCACTCAGCGGTGTTCTGCGCGGTGAACCTGTCGCGGTCGGTGAGCAGCGTGCCGAGGTGGCGCTCGACCAGCTCCGGGTACTCGGCCACCGCCTCCTCCAGCATGGAGACGACGATGCCGTTCGGTGAGTGGCCCTCGGCCATGGAGGCGCCGTCGACCTGCAGGACACCCGGCCCGCCGTTGGAGTCGACCACCGGCTTCCTGGCCGGCGAGGCATCAAGGTTGCCGTCGGTTGGCTGCTGCCATGCGTCGAGGTCCAACGCCGACACATCGGTGAACTCCCAACCCTTGTCCTTCTGGACAGGGGTGGGCAGCGAATCGAACGCTTCCTGGCCGCGCTTGCGAAGTCCCGCTGTCCAGTCGGGCGCTTGCGCCCTAGCCAATCGAGCCCTCCATCTGGAGCTCGATCAGGCGGTTCATCTCGACCGCGTACTCCATCGGCAGCTCGCGCGTGAACGGCTCGATGAACCCGCCCACGATCATCCCGGACGCCTCCTCCTCCGAGAGCCCGCGGCTCATCAGGTAGAAGAGCTGCTCCTCGCCGATCTTGGAGACGGTCGCCTCGTGGCCGATGTCGACGTCGTCCTCACCGATGCGGATCGTCGGGTACGTGTCAGAGCGCGAGTGCTCGTCGAGCAGCAGCGCGTCGCAGACCACCTTAGACTTGGATCCGGTCGCGCCCGGAGCGACCTCGAGCAGGCCGCGATAGCTCGCTCGCCCGCCGTCCTTCGAGATCGACTTCGACGTGATCGTCGAGGTCGTGTGCGGCGCGACGTGCACGGCCTTGCCGCCCGCGTCCTGGTGCTGGCCCTGGCCAGCGAACGCGATCGACAGGATCTCGCCGTGGGCCTCGGGGCCGAGCAGGTAGATCGACGGGTACTTCATCGTCAGCTTGGAGCCGAGGTTTCCGTCGATCCACTCCATCGTCGCGCCCTCGTGCGCAACCGCGCGCTTCGTGACGAGGTTGTAGACGTTGTGCGACCAGTTCTGGATCGTCGTGTAGCGGACCCGCGAGCCCGGCTTGGCGATGATCTCGACCTCCGCCGAATGCAAAGAGTCGGTCGTGTACGTCGGGGCCGTGCAGCCCTCGATGTAGTGCACGAACGAGCCCTCGTCGGCGATGATCAGCGTGCGCTCGAACTGGCCCATGTTCTCCGTGTTGATGCGGAAGTAGGCCTGCAGCGGCATCTCGACGTGCACGCCCGGCGGGACGTACACGAACGAGCCGCCCGACCACACGGCCGAGTTCAGCGCCGCGAGCTTGTTGTCATTGGCCGGGATCACGGTGGAGAAGTACTCGCGCACCAGGTCCTCGTGCTCGCGCAGGCCGGTGTCCATGTCCTTGAAGATCACGCCCTGCTTCTCGAGGTCCTCGCGGATCTGGTGGTAGACGACTTCCGACTCGTACTGCGCGCCCACTCCAGCCAAGTACTTTCTTTCCGCCTCGGGGATGCCCAGCTTGTCGAAGGTGTTCTTGATGTCGTCGGGGACCTCATCCCAACTACGACCCTGCTTCTCGGATGCGCGCACGAAGTAGTGGATGTTCTGGAAGTCGATTCCGTCCATGTGCCCGCCGGCCCACTTGGGCATCGGGCGGCTCTCGAAGTTCGCCAGCGCCTTGAGGCGAAAGTCGCGCATCCACTGCGGCTCGTCCTTGTAGGAGGAAATCTCCTCGACGATCTCGCGGTGAAGGCCCTTCTTTGCCTTGAACGCGTAGTTCTCGGGGTCGTGGAAGCCGTACTCGTAGGAATCCTTGATCCCTTCCAGCGAGTCGGGCTTGGCGACTGCTATCTCTGGCGTGGCCATCTAGGGCACCTCCATCTTGATGGTGCCGTCCTCGACTCGGACGGAAAAGGTCTGGACAGGAAGATACGCGGGCAGGGTGCGGGGGCGGCCTGTGCGCAGGTCGAACAGCGACCCGTGGCGCGGGCACTCGACGGTGCAGGAGTCGGAATCGAACGGCCCCTCGGCCAGCGGCCCGTCGTCGTGGGAGCAGCGGTCCTCGATCGCAAGGAAGTCGCCCTCGCAGTTGAAGACGCCGATCTTGCGCCCGTCGACCTCGACGATGCGCGTAGCGCCCGGGGGCAGCTCGGCGGCCGGGCAAATATCGACTGTTGTGCTGGTTTCGGTCAAATCGGTGCTATTCCGAGTGTAGAGGTCGGATTTTAGACGGCCTAGATCTCATTCCGAAGTCGGGCCACGTCCGCGGCGTCCGGATCCTCGTCCGGCGTGCCGCTCGGCCACTCGTGGGTCCCCAGCAAGGCGCCCTGGACCACCTTCAATGACAGCAGGCCGCACTTGAGGCGCGTGGGGGAGAGCTCGATGCCGATCTCCTCCGCGATGAACCGCCGGTCGAGATCCGCCACCTCGGCGACGGTCTTCCCCTTCAGCTCGTCGGAGATGATCGACGCCGTCGCCTGGGAGATCGCGCACCCCTGACCGTGGAAGCGGAGGTCGGCGATCCGGTCGCCCTCGAGCCTGATCTGGACGCCCATCTCGTCTCCGCACAAGGGGTTCCGGTCCTCGAACTCCGCGTCCGGCTGCGGCAGGTCCCCGAAGTTCCGGGGGTTCTTGTAGTGGTCGAGGATGTACTCGCGGTAGAGGGGATCCATCTCAGGCTCCGAAGATCGACTTCGCGCCCTCGAGCGCGTCGGCGAGGCGGTCGACCTCTGCGGTCGTGTTGTAGACGGCGAACGAGGCGCGCGCGGTGGCCGTGACCCCGAGCCGCCGCATCAGCGGCTGCGCGCAGTGGTGCCCCGCGCGAATCGCCACCGCCTCGCGATTGCACAGCTCGGCCAGGTCGTGGGGATGGATGCCCTCGACGGTGAAGCTCACCAGGGCGCCGCGCTCGGCCGCGTCGGTGGGCCCGTAGACCGTCACTCCCGAAATCGACGAGATCCGCTCCAGGGCGTACGCGGTCAGCTCGCGCTCGTGCGCCCGCACCGCCTCCATGCCGAGGCCGGTCATGTAGTCCACGGCCGCGCCCAGCCCGGCGCTCTCGGCGATCGCGGGCGTGCCGGCCTCGAACTTCGCGGGGACCGCGGCCCAGGTCGAGTGGTCGTCCTCGACGGCCTTGATCATCGATCCTCCACCGAGGAAGGGCGGCATCTTCTCGAGCAGCTCGCGCCTGCCCCACAAGACGCCGATGCCGGTCGGGCCGTACATCTTGTGGCCCGTGAACGCGTAGAAGTCGGCGCCGGTCGCGGTGACGTCGACGGGGAACTGGGGCACCGCCTGGGCGCCGTCGACGAGCACCGTCACGCCGGCCGCGTGTGCGCGCTCGGCCACCTCGGCGACCGGGTTGATCGTGCCCAGCACGTTCGAGACGTGGGCCAGCGCGACCAGCTTCACGCCTTGCGCCAGCCGTTCATCGAGGTTTGACAGGTCCAGTCGGCCCTGCCCGTCGACCTCCAGGTACTCGAGCCGGGCGCCCTGCTCCGCGCACAGCAGCTGCCACGGCACCACGTTCGAGTGGTGCTCCATCGCGGTGATCAGGACGACGTCGCCCGGCCCCACGTGCTCGCGCGCCCAGGTGAAGCGCACGAGGTTGATCGCCTCCGTCGCGTTGCGGACGAACACGACCTCGCCGGGACCAGCGCCGATCAGCTCGGCGACCTTGCGCCGGCCGCCCTCGTAGAGCGCCTCCGCCTCGGCGGCCAGCTCATGCATGCTGCGGTGGACGTTGGCGTTCGAGTTGCGGTAGTAGGAGTCGACCGCCTCGATCACCGCCGCGGGCTTCTGGGCCGTCGCGGCGCTGTCGAGATACGCGATCGGGCGTCCCTCTATCTCGCGGCCGAGGATGGGGAAGTCGGTCCTGACCCCCTCGTGCGCCACCTGTGCGGTTGCCGCCGCCAACTTAGGCCGGGACCTCCTCCGGGTGCAGCTCGCGCACCCACTCGTAGCCCTTCTGCTCCAGCTGGGTGGCCAACTCGGGGCCGCCCTCCTCGACGATCCGCCCGTTCAGCATGATGTGGATGAAGTCCGGCTGGACATAACCCAGGATGCGCTGGTAGTGGGTGATGATCAGCACGCCCAGGTCCGGGCCGCGCATCGCGTTCACCGCGTTCGCGACCGTCCGCAGCGCGTCGATGTCGAGCCCGGAGTCGGTCTCGTCCATGACGGTCACGAGCGGCTTCAGGATCGCCATCTGGAGGATCTCGCAGCGCTTCTTCTCGCCGCCGGAGAAGCCCTCGTTCAGGTACCGGCGCGTGAACTCACGATCCACGCCCAGCACCTCCATGTGCTGCTCGAGCGCCTTGCGGAAGTCCTTCAGGTTGATCGGGTCCTCGCCGCGCGCCTTGCGCTGCGCGTTGATCGCCGAGCGCAGGAAGTTCACGACCGACACACCGGGGATTGCGGACGGGTACTGGAACGCCATGAACAGGCCGGCGCGCGCGCGCTCGTCGGGCTCGGCCTCGGTCACGTCCTCGCCCTGAAACAGGATCTTCCCGTCCGTGATCTCGTAGCTGGGGTGGCCCATGATCGTGTTGGCGAGCGTCGACTTGCCGGAGCCGTTGGGGCCCATCAGCGCGTGCACCTCGCCCCGTGACACCTCGAGGTCCACCCCTTTCAGGATCTCCTTGTCCTCGACATTCACGTGCAGGTTCTGGATCTCTAGGTCTGCCATCTACTCGCTTCCGGGTCGGTTTGCGTTGTCGGGGTTACGCGCCGGCCCGCGTCGGGCGGCGTGCGCCTGAGGCGGCGGAGCGGTGGCGGGCCGGGGTGGCGCGCCGGTGAGCGCTTGCGGGACCATGCTCGGCGAACTCCGCCAGCTCGGCCAGCGTCGTCTGCTCGAGCGCCCGCTCGACGCCGCCCTGGACCCGGGTCCACAGCACCTTGGTGGCGCAGTTCTCGAAGCCGTCGTCGATGTGGTTGCACAGCACCCGGGTGCCGCCCAGCTCGTCGAAGCACTGCATCGGGATCAGCGACCCCTCCAGGGCGTGGACCACCTCGGCCATCGTGATCTCCGCTGGGTCGCGGGAGAGCTCGTAGCCGCCGTGCGCGCCGCGCGTGGAGGACACGAGGTCCGCCTTGCGGAGCCGCGACACCAGCTGCTCGAGGTAGGCGAGGGGCAGGGACTCGGTCTCGGCGATGCCCGTCAAGGGCACCGGCCCGGAGCCGCGCCGGCGCGCGAGCTGGATCATCACCCGCACCCCGTACTCGGATCTGGTCGAAAACATCATCGGCAAAGCTCCTCGATCGACGACTGCCTGGCTAATCCCTACCGCAGGGGTCAGGATAACAACTGCGCCGGAACGGCCGGCTAAGCGGGCCGGCGCAGGAGCAGCTCGATGTCGTGCGCCAAGGCCTCCGGCGTCAGGAACTGCACCGGGAAGCCCACGCGCTGACGGCCGGACCCGTCGAGCAGCACCACGTACGAGTTGTGCTCCCGCGTCTCGGTCTGAGGCGCGAAGCCGTACTTGCGCCACACGGGCTGCAGCTCCCGCCGAGTGCCGAGCAGGTAGTCGAGGTAGCCGCGCACCCGCCGTGAGAGGAGGAACTCCTGGGCCCGGTCCGGGGTGTCGTTGTCGGGGTCGACGCTGAGCGCGAACGCCCGCACGCGATCACGATCGCCGGCGTCGAGATCGTCGATCGCCCCTCGCACCTGCTGCACCGCGACGGGGCACGACTCCTCGCACGTCGTATAGGTCGGCGTGATCACGACCACCTTGCCGCGCAGGTCGGCGACGCGCACCAGATCCCCATCCTGGTTGCGGAGCGAGAAGTCGCCGGACAGCGCCTGCGGGCGCACGGCGCCCTCGAACGGCGATTGAGGCCCCTCGACCACCGCGGCGGGCTCGTCGTCCTCCGAGGACGCGGCGATCGCCGCCACGATCGTCCCGGTCAGGGCGAGCAGGCCGACGACCACGAGTACCAGGCGGGTGCGCGCGGACATGCCCACAGGGTACGTACCCGGCAGTATCCGCTCCGCGGCTGGCCGCAGCGGATTAGGGCTCGACGTGGGCTACTTCGAGCACGATATGGGTGGGTGGTTTCCGCCGGTCGACGCAACAGGGTTCCCTGTTCGTCG